>JANQDY010000161.1 GCA_028278625.1 Thermodesulfobacteriota bacterium | reverse complement strand
TTCGTTTTCCCATTTCACTCTCCTTCAACTTTGCTAGCGGAAAGTGTAGGGGAATTTATCTCAGATTCTGTCCGGTTTATTCTGCCCTATGCAATTAATCACCTATCTCCTGCTTGCTATTTGTTGTCACGAGCAGCACAATGAGAAGGTCAGCATCAAACGGGTCAGGGAACTTCGAATCAAAATACAAAATGAAATCCGGATGATTAATCGAGAGGCCGCTCCAAATTATGAGTCAACCTACTCAAATAACAAAATATTTCAGAACTTTGTGCAAATACCTAACCGGAAATCACTGGGTTACGGTGAAACCCAGGGCTTCTTTATCGGGGCTTCATCATCTCATGCCCCGGCAAATACTGATCCAATCGAAGCGCAGGGCCTACCCATTCAACAGCCTTACCCGTCTCCTTTCCAGCAACAGACCGTATTCTCTTTTCATCTCACGGGGTAAGAAGCTGACATCGATCAGTTTTTCCCAGATATGCATCACTCCTTTAAGGTCTTCCAGTAAGGAAGATATGATTTTCCGGTTGAGCCCCAGCCGAATCCGACCGAAATAGTCGATCAGGACTTGGGAATCCAGTTTACGCTTTTTCCCTTTTATGGGCAGCGCAATCTCCTCTTTTGGATCAGGCAATACGATGCTGGTGTTCAGGATGTCATAGGCGGGTGTGAGCGCAACCTTGCCATCCCTGGTCATCAGGGAAAAATTCTTCGTGTGCATATCCTCGTTGCCCAGGAGAAAATTCACCAGGGTCAGTCTGAACAGCTTAATTTTTTCCACCGCCGGAAAGGTGCAGTACCGATCTATTACCCGGGCGATCTTCTCCATGGAGGCATCGTATTTGGTGTTCCGGCTCAGGCCCAGCAACTGCGAGAAGTCCTCCACGGCGATTTTCTTTTTCCCCACCCTGTCAAACCGCCGGATGAAATAGGTCAAGGAGCCGTCTTTCGAATAAACCAACCCGTGCAAAGGCACCAAAATGCCGGCCGCGGCCGCCAGCCGCATGGAAAGGTCCTCGTTTTCCGGAAGGTGTGGGTATTGGGGGTTCTGGGGCTTCAAGATATACCGGCCGCCGGTATCGACAAGCTCAAAACCGCTTTTGCGGGTATTCAAAACGGCACTGAGCTTGGGTTGAATCCCCTGGATCGACATCTTTTGGGCACGGGCAGCGGATTCAAATAGCTGATCCGAGGCGGTGTAGGGAAGATCCTGCAATTCCGTAAGGCTTCGCGAGAGTTTCCGGAGCCCCTTTAGCGAGTATTTCCCATGACATGCTTCATAGGTGATGGTGCAGATACTCATTCAGCCTCCCGCACCGTCACCGCGCCCACCATATCCCCGCCCACCGCCAGCAGTTGACTGAAAAGATCCCGGCGGTCGATCTTCAGGGCGCGAAGCAGAGCTTCCAGATTGTACCCCTCGGGCAGCAGCCCCTCCAGGAAAGGCGGGAACGTATCATACGCGTACGGCTCAGGTCTGACAGGCGCCGTCAAAGAAACCGGAGGCCCGTCATAGGCCGGGTCATAGGTAAATCGAAAGCCCGTCCCCGGCGTGATTTCCTCCAGAAGGCCCGCAAGGCGGTCGTGCATAAACACATCAGCCCTTCGCATTGTCACCCGCCTTGTAACGATTCATCAAGGGACTGTCCAGAAATATGGAGACATTGAGCGCTCCCAAAATCTTTAGAAGGGTATTCAAGCGGACCGTTTCCTTGCCGTTTTCGATGTCATAGATAACCGTCTTTCCCACTCCCGCGATATCGGCCAAATCTATGCGGGACAGCCCGGCCTCTTTGCGGTGGAACCGGACGATGGAGCCGATTTCCAGGGTTGTTTCTCTGGTAATATTTACCGGCATAACGGCAATATAAGCCCTTCTAGGTGCCAAATCGAAACAAAATGCGTATTATCAGGCCAAAATTACCGCCTTAGCGGTATTTTGTCAATGCATTATTTGGCTGTTTCGCATGGAAGTCATTTGCCCATTGAATTTACCGCTTTGACGGTAAAAATTGTTGCATCCCTTCCTGAAAGCGCGGAATTCAGAATATGAGATCGGTGCCGAGTACCATATTCTGAATTCTCACAAAAGCCATAAGAATTTGTTATCATGTAACAATCGTTTTTTTCTTCTACAGGGCTTTTTGAAATAGGGCACGGTTTTGTTTGCACTCGCCGGCTCTCCCGCGCTTGACAAGATTTGGAACATCTGAGATTCTGTTTCTTCGAAAGGAATTCCATGGTATCGATTAAGCACTTCATAATTCTGTTCATTTCGGTTCTCATTCCGTCAACCGCCGTTTCAGACACCATCCTGCTCAAATCCGACCTCTGGTGCCCCTACAATTGCGCTCCGGGTTCCGACCGTCCCGGTTATGCCATTGAAATCGCAAGGACGATTTTTGAAAAAGCCGGTCATCAGCTGACCTATGAAATCGCTCCCTGGTCCCGGGCCCTGAAGCTGGCCCAAAAAGGTCAGATCGCCGCTGTCGTTGGCGTCTCCCGGGAGGAGGCGCCGGAGTTGGTTTTTCCGGAACAGGAATTCGGCATCTCCGTCATCTCTTTTTTTGTCAGAAAGGGATACGCCTGGCATTTTACCGGTGTGAAATCCCTTGAAACCGAAAATGTGGGAATCATGGCCGACGATGCCTATGGAACGGCCCTCGACGCATATTTTAAAAAGAACCGCAATACGGACAGGGTTCAGGAGATCCGGGCCGCGGAACCGCTCCTTTTGAATATTCGAAAACTCCTGCGAGGGAGAATCGACGTCATTTTGGAAGACAAGGCGGTCTTCATTGAAACCGCCAGGTCTATGGGCGTTCTCGAAAAAACCGAATACGCGGGCATTGATCCGATTCGCTCTGAGGAGGACCTGGAGGAATCAAAGCTCTACATGGCATTTTCCCCCAAGAATCCCAAATCGAAAGAATACGCAAAGATCCTCTCCAACGGAATAGAAGAAATGAGGCTTAGAGGAGAGCTGGACGCAATTCTGGCCGAATACGGGCTGACCGACTGGCGAAAAGATTTTGCGGATGAAATAAAAAAATTCCGCCGATAAAGGCGTGTACCGATATGCATTTACCATTGCTGAAAAGATGCTTTTCTCTCGGATTGCTGCTGCTATTTCTCTTTGCCTGCGGTCCCGCAACAAAAGATCCGGGCAGTTGGGACCAGTTGTTGAAACAGCAGCACCGGGAATTGGTTGCCACCTCCAAAGCCGTGGATCAATTGATTTCGGAATTGCCGGATCGGTTGTCGGCCCTTCAAAAAAACCTCTATCTGCTCAAAAGCAGGTTCGAAAGGCTCATGCTCTACTTCAATCTGAGGTCCGGAAACCCTCTCGTCTTGAGAGATATTCTGGGGGTCTTGGATTGGTTTGAACGTGAAACCAACAGGCTCGTTTCACCCTTCCGACAGGAAAAAGCGGCCATAGATCGACAGATGAAGAACCTTGAAGATCTGGCTCACAAGCTGAAGCAGGAAAAGAACCTCCTTCTGATGACGGACCCTCCTATGCAGGGAAAAATCAGGGACTATTTAGATGATCAGGCAGCGCTTCAGGGAAAGCTGGAACCGCTCAGCCTCAGGCTGTCCGAAGGGATGAAGGCCGGAGATGAATTTCAAGCGCTTTTAAAGAAAGACAAGGCTGAAATTGAGAACGAATCAAATCGCGTTTTACAGACACACCTGTTGAAACGGGCACCCGGTTTCTTTTCAGCCCCGGCGTGGTTTTCGAGTGTGGCGTTTGCAGAGAAATGGGCATCACAGTTCGGCATTTATCTCCTTGAACCCATCGATTTGAAGGGTATTGGATGGACCATGTTCATTTCAAAAATCGCGCTCTTTTCGATGCTTTTGCTGGCTGTGTTTCTCACCTTGTTGAAGCGGATGGAAAAGCGGTTTCAGAGTCTTAAAAGCGTTCATCTGATTCCATTCTTTTTGTGTTTGGGTATCAGTCTCGGAACACTTTTGGGGATCTCTTCCACCGGACTTTTTCCCTCGTCCTTTTTTTCCACCGCATTTACGGTGATCCTGGTCTATGGCCTATTGTCCCTTTCTGAGAATTTGCGGCGCCATCTCTTTCAGGGCGAAGCATCCGAACTCCATAGCCTGATCCCGCTCTGGACCGCCGTTTCCTTTTGCGCGCTTCTGGAGGCCCTTCATATCCCCGAGGAGGTGTTTATCCCCTTTTGGTCGGCGGCCTTGCTGATCATATGCTGGGTCTATTCCCGGGACAAGTCTGAAAGAGAAGGGTGGCCCGCAATGTCGAAAACGCTTCTGATGATTGCCTTGCCGGCCCTGGCGCTCATGGCACTTTTGGGATGGGGTTATCTTTCGGTTCTTCTGGGAATGCTTTTGCTTCTGTTTTCTCTCAATTTCCGCCTGGCCAAATGCTGTAGCGGCGGATTGCAGCGAATCAGTACTCACTGGCGGAAAAACAGTCCGGTTCTGGATTCGGATTCCGCCGTACATGCCCGCGGGCTCGGGTTTCCACTGATCCTTTTGATCCTGCTTCTGTCAAGCCTGGCCTGGACGTTTATTTTTGTGGGCGGGGGTTCCCTCTTCATGGAGGCGATTCGCTACCGGGTCGGCTGGGATAACTTCACCTTCAGCATCTATCGCATTGTCTGCATTTTCTTCCTCCTGTTCGTCATTCGGGCCGGCATCACCCTGGCCCGGTCCGCACTGGCCAAACTGCCGGACCGTCGGCGGGATCTTGACCAGGGCTCCGTACAGTCCCTGGATACCATCGTCACCTATGTGCTCTGGTCCATTTTTGTCCTGATATCCCTGGGGATACTGGGCGTCTCTTTCAGGAATCTGGCCGTGGTGGCCGGAGGTCTTTCGGTGGGTCTCGGTTTCGGCATGCAGAATATCGTCAACAATTTTATCGGCGGATTGATTCTTCTTTTCGGCAGAAGCATTCAACCCGGAGATCTGTTGGAGATCGACGACATCAGAGGGCATGTACGGAAGGTCACCATTCGCAACACGATGGTAAAGGCGTTTTCGGGGGCCACCATTTTCGTCCCCAATTCACTCCTCATATCCCAGAAAATGATCAACTGGAGTCACGGCGATCGAAGATATCGGCAGGAGATCAAAGTGGGTGTGGCCTACGGCTCGGATGTTCAAAAAGTGACGGACCTGCTCCTTGACGCCGCCAAGGCGAGTACAAAAGTCCTGGATCGCCCTCCCCCAAGGGTCCGGTTTCTCGATTTCGGCGACAGCACCCTGGTATTTTCCCTGAGATTATGGATCAAGGGCTGGTCCGACCGGTATGCCGACTCGGAAGTGCGCTATCACATCGATCGCATTTTCAAGGAAAACAACATTGAAATATCCTTTCCCCAAATGGACCTGCATGTTCGCACAGCCGAAGGATTGAAGGAAAACCGCCGGAAAGAGGTTTCGGAAAGGTAAGGCGGCCTGGGCCGGATTTATGGACGGGCTTTAATCCGTGTCGATCCCGTGTCGTTTGATTTTGTTGTAAAGGGATGACCGGGATATTTTTAGCATTTTGGCGGCCTGAAGCTTATTCCCCCCGCAGTTGTGGAGGGCTTTCTTGATCAACTGCACCTCTCGGCTTCCTATTTCGGCATTTAGCGCCAGCTTTTCACGGTTTTCCCGATCCTCGGTGGCAGTTCTTGAAGCCGTTATGTGCCTGGGCAGGTGGTCCGCATCTATCATCTCCCCATTTAGGGCCACGCAAACCGCCAGCTCCAGGGCGTTTCGAAGTTCCCTCACATTTCCGGGCCACTGATAGTCCGTCATTTCCGCTTCCGCCCGATCCGTCAATTTCATGCCGCGCCCTGGACCGGTTTTCAGAAAATGCGCAACCAATACACCGATGTCTTCCTCCCGTTGTCGCAGGGGCGGTATGCTGATCAGGATGGCCGAAAGCCGGTGAAAGAGATCCTGTCTGAAATTCTTGGGATTGTGAAGAAACTCAAGAGGCCTGTTGGTGGCGGCAATAAGCCTGAAATCGATTTCCGTGGGCAGAACGTCTCCGATTTTCTCCACCCTTTTCTCTTCCAACACCCTCAACAGCTTTGCCTGGGCCTTGAAAGGGAGTTCCCCGATTTCATCCAGGAAGAGGGTTCCTCCCTGAGCCAGGGCGATCTTTCCGATCTTGCCCCGCTTTCTGGCGCCCGTAAAGGCGCCGGGAGCATATCCGAAAAGCTCCGATTCCAGAAGCTCATCAGGAATTGAAGCACAGTTGACACATACGAAAGGCCCTTCATTGCGGTTGCTGGCATGGTGAATGGCATGTGCGAACAATTCCTTTCCGGTCCCTGTTTCCCCTGTAATGAGAACGGCACTGTCGGTGGGTGCATACATGGTGGCCACGTTTTTGAGATCAATAATGGACCGGCTGATTCCTTTGATGTCGTCGATATTGTATTTGGGCGTCAGCAGATCGCTGGCCGTTCGGCGGTAATTCTGAACCTTGGTTTCCAGAAGATCCAGCTTGCGTGCCATTTCCCGCAATTCCGAAATATCCCGGAAGATACATTGGGTCATGGCACCGATAAACTTGTCCCCCTTGGTGATGGGAATACGGTTGACCACCAACGTGCCCCTTCCCCGGTAATGGTATTTCCAGCCCAGTTCGGCTTCCCTGGTTTCGATCACATTGGGAAGCCGTGAATCGGGAAAATACTCGGTGATATGTTTTCCATAGGTCTTTTTGCGATCAATGCCGATCAACTCCTCATACTGCCGGTTCATGAAACGGATCACGCCGTCGGGGTCCACGAAAACGATCCCCAGATAGGCCTGGTCAAGCATCAGTTCCAGTACCGGCAGCAGTCTGTCGACGTTTTCCAGGTCCATGACATGTCTGTCCGAAGCGGCCCTCACATGGTTTTCCGTTGCTCTGTTTTCCATTTAAGTCGTCTCTCGCAATTCCAAAATAATCGAATAAACTGTCCAACGTTTGTACACTACCTTCAATCATCTGTCAATTTGGTCGTCCAATACCCGATGGCTGCTTAAAAAAAATCCATGTTCAATAAAAAACAAGGGGCTCCCGGCGACCAATAATGTCCATAAGTTGGACAGCATTCCGGTGAAAAGCTGTCCAACTGAAGGACACTTCCGGGGACTCAACGATATCTTAAATCTTAACCATTTGAAATTTAAACACATATAAAAAGGGCACGATCCTTGCTCATCTATTGGGATCTTTTCGTTTTCACGCAGCTAAAAGGCTGTTTTGAGCTTCATCAACCCGTTTGATTTTCAGGGGATCACCATGGAATTGACGCAGGAAGAGATTTTGAGGGTTTTAAAAATCATTGAGGCATCCCAATACAACCGGCTCCATCTTGAGTGGGACGGATTCAAGCTGGTCGTGAACAAAGGAAGTGTTTCCAAAGATGCATTTGAAAGAAAAGGTCTTTCACCTTTGACGACTGAAACCGCCGATATAGGGGTTTCCGAGGTTCACACGAAAGAGGCGGTGGAAGAACCGGCCGATCTTGAAGGATATATCCCCATTCGTGCGCCCATGCTGGGCACCTTTTACAGATCACCCAAACCGGATGATCCGCCCTTTGTTAGAGAGGGACAGCAGGTAGAGAGTGGAACCAAGGTCTGTATCATCGAAGTCATGAAGCTTTTCAGCACCATCCATGCGGGGGTGGAGGGGCGTATCGCTAAAATCTGTGCTGAAAACGGCCAACTGGTGGAATATGATCAGATACTGTTTCTGGTGGATCCCCAGACAGACGCGGGAGAGCAATAGATACCATGGCAGCCATTAAACGGCTTATGGTGGCGAACCGTGGTGAAATCGCCGTTCGCATCATCAATGCCTGCCGGAAACTGGGTATTGAAACCGTGCTCGCCGCATCAGATGCGGATCGAGATACCCTTGCGGCGCAAATGGCCGATCGAACGGTCTGCATTGGCCCGCCACAATCTCTTAAGAGTTACCTGAACACAAATGCCATTGTCATGGCGGCCCTGGGAACCGGCGCCGATGCCGTTCATCCGGGATACGGATTTCTGGCGGAACGGCCCGAATTGGGAGAGGCGTGCATTCAAAACGGTCTGACCTTCGTGGGCCCGAGCCCTCGAACCATCGAAACAATGGGAGATAAACTGATGGCCCGAAATACCGCCATGGACCTGGACATTCCATTGATCCCCGGATCTTTTCTGATTGCCGATCCGGATCAAGCCCTCCGCCAGGCGGAACAGACCGGATTTCCGATTCTCCTTAAGGCCGCCGCCGGAGGTGGCGGAAAGGGGATGAAACCGGTTTACGGACCAACGGAGATGGAAACCGTCTTCAAAGAGGCTTCCGCCGAGGCAAAGGCGGCTTTCGGAGATGAAAGGCTCTATATGGAACATTTCATCCCCAACGCCCGGCACATCGAGGTTCAGATTCTGGGGGACCGCTACGGACACTGCATTCATCTCCATGAAAGGGACTGTTCCCTTCAGCGCCGTTATCAAAAGGTGATTGAAGAAGCGCCTTCCACCGCCCTTTCCATGGAACTGAGAGAAGACATGTGCAAGGCCGCCGTACGCATCGCTCAGTCCATCGGCTATGAAACCGCGGGCACCGTTGAATTCGTCCTGGACCAGGATGAGCAGCAATTCTACTTTCTTGAAATGAACACCCGCATCCAGGTGGAGCATCCGGTGACTGAAATGGTCACCGGGATTGATCTGGTGGCCCAACAAATTCTCATGGCTGCGGGTGAAAGACTAGCGCTCTGTCAGGACGATATTACCGTGAAGGGACATGCCATCGAATGCCGTATCAATGCGGAATCCCCTTTGGACGGTTTCAGGCCTTCTCCCGGCAGGATCACCAAATGGCATGGGCCGGAGGGAGACGGTGTCCGGGTGGACACCCATTGCTTCTCCGGATATTTAGTTCCGCCTTATTACGATTCGCTTCTTGCAAAACTGATTGTGGTGGGGGATAACCGCCAGGACGCTGTTTCAAAGATGACCAGTGCCTTGAAGGATTTTGATGTATCGGGGATCAACACCAACATTGGGTTTCTCTCCACGGTTATGCATCATCCTCATTTCGAGAACGGACAGACCCACACGCGGTGGCTGGAATCGGTCGTATGCAAAGAAGGAGAGAGTAATTCATGAATAACACCATCGCCTTTGTGGACACAACACTTAGGGATGCCCATCAAAGCCTCTGGAACGGACGGATGACCACGGCCATGATGCTTCCCATCGCCCCTCTTATCGATCGGGTCGGTTTCGAAGCCCTTGATTTCATGGCCCTTATCAGCATGGATTGGTGCATTCGAAATCAGAAGGAAAACCCCTGGGACCGATTGCGGCTCATGTCCAAGGCCATGCCCAACACGCCCCTCATCGTCGGAGGTGTTCTCCGGAATTTTGGGAATGTTCCCGATTCCATAACGGAATTCTGGGCCAAAACCGTGGCAAAGGCGGGGGCGGGTCTTATTCGAATCAATGATCCCTGCCACGATATGAAAGAGATCAGAAAAGCCATCAGGTGGTCCCGGTCGGCCGGTTTGACCACCATGGTCGCCTTGATCTATTCCCATAGCCCGGTTCATACGGACCGATATTACGGGGAGAAGGCAAAAGAGATGGCCATGGCCGGGGCCGACAGGATCTTTATCAAGGATGTGGACGGGCTCTTGACGCCTGAAAGGACCCGAACCCTGGTTCCGGCCATTTTAAAAAACATTGACGGCATTCCCCTTGAAATTCACGGGCACTGTACCACCGGCCTTGCGCCCATCTGCTATCTGGAGGCCGTAAAGCTGGGGGTTACAACGGTTCATACGGCGGTATCCCCTCTGGCCAATGGCCCGTCACAGCCATCCGCGGAAAATATCCTCAAAAACCTGTCGCATATGGGGTTTTCGGCGAATATCGATGAAGGCGCTTTAAAGGATATGAGCGCCCATTTTGGGTATATCGCCGAACGGGAAGGATTCCCCAAAGGCGCCCCCGTGGAATACGATCTCTTCCAGTATGAGCACCAGGTGCCTGGGGGCATGATGTCCAATTACAGGGCCGAACTGGCCAAAAGGGGGATGGACGGGCAGTTGACGGACCTTTTAAAGGAGATTGCCCAAATACGGAAAGAATTGGGGTTCCCCATCATGGTGACCCCCCTCTCCCAATACATCGGGGCCCAGGCCATCCTCAACCGAACCGCGGGGGAACGATACAAAATCGTCACCGACGAAATCATCAAATATGTTCTGGGACACTACGGCGAACTGGCGGCACCGGTGGAAAAGCAGGTCCTGGACAAAATCATGAAAATGCCCCGCACAGGGGAATTACGGGACTGGGAACCGCCCCAAAAGTCCCTTAAAACCTTGCGCCGGGAGTTGGGGCCGGATCTTTCGGATGAAGACTTTCTGCTCAGGGCATTATCTTCCAATCAGGACGCGGTGACCGAAGTCCTGGCAATGCCTTCCCGGAACGACCATTACCCAAGGGGTGACAAGCCCCTCATGGCATTGATCGAGGAACTGGGTAACCGAAAAGTATCCGCATCGATTCAGATTCAAAAAGGGGATTTTTTTCTTGAATTGCGGTAAGGGGCTCATAACAACGGTATTCCCCATGAATAGCTTAAGGAGAGAAAATGGAGAAACTGATCATTAACGCCGCCATTACCGGCAGCCGGAATCTGAGGGACATTGCCCCGTATATTCCCTATACGCCTGAAGAAATCGTACAGTCTTCCATTGAATGCTGGAGGGCGGGAGCCGCCGTGGTCCACATTCACGTGCGGGATCCCGAAACGGGCCTGGGGGCACAGGATACCGAGCTTTTCAGGCGGGTGGTGGAACCGTTGCGGGATTCCACGGACGCGATCATCAACCTCACCACCAGCGGGATTGCCGGCCGGAACCTACCCATGGAGGACCGTCTCAAATCCCTGGCCTTGAAACCGGAGATGGCATCCTTTGACGCAGGGTCCATCAACCTGGGGGGCGGGGTCTTTATCAACCCGCCGGACTTTCTGGATCTGGCGGCCAGTGAGATGAAACGGCTTTCCGTAAAACCGGAAATAGAAGTCTTTGATTCGGGCATGATCACCACGGCCCTTGCCATGCGGAACCAGGGAAAGCTGGAAGATCCGCTCTATTTCCAGTTTGTTCTGGGGACCCCGTCCGGGGCCGTGGCCACGCCGGGATCCCTGCTCCACCTGACGGAGCTCATCCCCGAAGGAAGCATCTGGTCGGTCAGCGGCATCGGCAGGGCCCACCTCCCCATGTCCATGATGGCCCTCATCATGGGTGGGCATATCCGGCTGGGAATGGAGGACAACCTCTATTATGAAAAGGGGGTTCTGGCCAGAACCAATGCCCAATTTGTGGAAAGGATCGTCAGAATCGCCCGGGAGTACGGCCGTGAGATCGCTTCGCCGGATGAGGCCCGGGCCACACTCGGTTTGAAACAGAAAAGATAGCACTCAGATAAAACATGGAAGGAGAATTTGCAAATGAAAGTGACGCTTGAAATCGACAAAATGGAAAAACTGATCATTACGGTGGCGACCACCGGGGGGCTCCATGACAAGAGTGCCAATCCCAACCTGCCGGAGCAGCCCCACGAGATCGCCCAGGACGCATACGACTGCTACAATGCCGGCGCCGCCGTCCATCACATTCATGTGCGCGACAAACTGGGAAGAACCACCGGAGATCTGGATGTCTACACCGAAGTCATCGGTGCGGTGAAGGCCAAATGCCCCATCATTACCCAGGTGGGCAACGGCATCGGCGGCGTCTACCGGGCCGACGGCACCTTTGAGGTGGCCTCTCAGGATGAAAGGATGGCACTCACCGCCATCACCCCCAAACCGGACATGCTGACCATCAACTGCGGCACCTTCCAGTTCGGCTATATTCCGGATACGACGTTCTATAATCCTCTGCAGTGGAACATGGAATTCATTAGGCGATGCAATGAAAGGGGCATCGCCATTGAATGCGAATGCTACGACATCAGTCATATTGAGAACGTGAAAGAGATGGTGCGACAGGGGGTTTTGAAAGAGCCGGTTCACTACAGTCTGGTTCTGGGCATCAAGGGTGGGACGCCGGCGAGCCCCCAGATGATCAGCAACATGGTGGATGTCATACCGGAAGGATCTTCCTGGCAGGTCATCACCATCAGCAAACAGCAGATGCCTTCCACCATCATGGCCATGTGCCAGGGGGCCAATATCCGCACCGGAATGGAAGATAATATCTATTATCGAAAAGGAGAACTGGTCAAAAGCAATGCGCAACTGGTCGAGCGGATGGTGCGCATCGCTCGGGAACTGGGCCGGGAAATCGCCACCGTTGAGGAGGCAAAGGAAAGACTGGGAGTAACTGCATAACACCGGGATAAAAAAACAGGAAAGGAGATCGTCTAATGGCCATCAAAAAAATGCTATTTCTTCTGGGGG
>JANQDY010000159.1 GCA_028278625.1 Thermodesulfobacteriota bacterium | reverse complement strand
ACGACTGAGACCATAGCTCAAAATTCCTGACTCACACCCGCGAGCTTGCTTTTGCCAACGATGTTTTTCAATCAATCCTTATATCGGAATTCCAGGTATGTAAATGATTTGTATGCTCATTACAATGAAATGATATATCCTGGCAGACTTCGATGATATTTGTTGCTTAAAGGGGTTAGTACGTGCAGCCGGAACTCAAAGGGACAAAATTTGCATCTGAACAGTAGACACATTGATACCTTCCCGGGCTCCCCGGCGTTCGTATAAAGTTTTTTCCAATTAAAAAGGATCCCATGACATTGACGAAATACCCCGTATTATTATAGATCGCTGCGCCATCCGTTGCGCTCCTGTTTGCGTCGATTTGGGACCACATGACTTTCACGGGGACAGCGGGCGCATTTCCATCGTTAAAAAGACCGTAGCACTTGGGATTTCCCAGGGCGCCTGATACAATTTCAATGTTCACCCGTTCCAGTTCATAACGGGAATATACATTAACGGGATCAAATGGGTCGCCATTCAAAATACCGTAAACATAATCCGCCCCATCCTCCAACAGCATGCTTGAATTCCTCATTATTAAGGTACTTCCATACCGATTAAAAACACCATAGACATATTTGCCCTGGGATACATGGATGGTGACTTCATTGGGCTCAAGATAGGCGCCGGTGTTATATATCCCATAGGCACTGTAGGCGTTTTTTCCCGTGACAATGATTTTGACCCTGTAAAGTCCCGGGGACTCAGAGGCGTTTAGAAGCCCTATGCCATTGCCTGCAAAAAAACCGGATTCCGGATTGCATTTTATGGTCAGATTCCTCAAGTCAGCCGTGCTTTTTCCCACAACCGCCGCCTTGAGCGCTGCGCCGGTATAATAGACATTGCTTTTTATGACCGTTCCCCTCATTCCGGATCCCTCGATATCCACGTAAGGTTTCATGACGAGAGAAGTGGAACCCAAGTCATAATTTCCAGGTTCGATTTTCAGAAGATAGGGATTATAGGATGCAGCGTCCGTTATGCCGTCGAGCGCGTTCAAAAGGGCGGTACCGCTTTCCGTCTCTGATGACCCGGGGCTGACAATAACCGTGTTGGTATAGGCGGGAGATGACGCGGTTTGAACGGAATTGTCAGGAAACTGAACACCCTTGGGGGTGATTTTGACAGGACCCGCAAACATTGTGGTGGTCCAAAAAAAAGTAACGAAGAACACGCCAACGATGATATACTGCTTCATTTTGAAGATTCCTTTCGGATATTTTTTTTGTGCAATTATTCACAAAAAAAGACAAAACGCAAATCAAACATACCTTAGTGTCTGCTTTCATCAAAACCCGCACAAATGCGCCGCTGCCTTCTGGCTTGACCCTCATACCCGTTTGCTCTAAACTATTCATAAAAAAAGCGATGTCTTATGGACGACCGATCCAAGGTTATAAGCCGAGCGTTATCAGAAATCCCGATTCCCGGCGGATCATGATCCCTATTTTCCCGTTGCGCAGCCTCATCAGACTCAAGACCCTATTCCTGTTGGCAAGTTAAAGGCACCAAAAAATCCTTTTAACAGCGATCGCTGAACGCTGGCTTTCTTTTTGTGACCCATTGCCGTCGGCAATGGATGCGGACAAGTCCCATGGAACCGGTAACAGGTTGTGTCATGGACCACCGGGCCAAAAAACCTGGAGGTGACATTATGGAGGGTGACGACCGGATGCGGGCAACGGTACCGGCAGACCATTCGGAACTCTCAGAGAGAGTGGTCCGACTGGAGGCCCAGGTAAGGGAACTAAAGGAAACGGAAGAAATCCTGAGGAAGAGCGAGCAGGAGAAACAGACCCTTTTGGATGCCTCCATAGACAGTATCCGTGTTGTGGACAGGAGCTTCAGGATCCTGTGGGCAAACAGCACCGCCACGGAGAATCTGGGACTCGCACCCGAAGAGATCATCGGACAAACCTGTTACAGCCTTATTACGGAAAGGGACATGCCCTGTGAAAACTGTCCCATGCAAAAGGTGATCGAAACGGGTGAGAGGGAGCATGCCATTCTCCATAAGCCCATGGTAAAGGGGATAGAGGGCGGGAGTTACTGGGATTGCTACACGGTGCCTCTAAAAGACGACTCAGGCAACATGAGCCGGCTTATTCAGATAACCCGTAATGTAACGGAGAAAATTGAAGCCCAGTTGGGATTGGAGAAAAGGATCAATGAATTGAGGGCCATCAATGGGATCATGTTGAGACTGACCAAGGAAGAGGACTTAAACGGTATAGGGATCGTACTCCATGAGATCGTGCGGAATTTTTATCCCGATTCCGAAACCCTGATTTTCCTGATCAATCCGGGACGGAACGGTTTCCATTTTCCCACAACGGATCGAAGTGATGTCCTGGAGACTTGTTATGAGCGTGCCCGAAAGAGAATCACGGACAGGGAAACGGAGGAAGGGCTCCTCTCGCTTCTGAACAACGGTAATCCCGGACCCATGTATTCGGGTGAGCAGTCAAAGGACTGGCCCGATGCAATGATAGGCATCACGGAAGGGTACAGGGGGTGGTTCGCGGTCCCCATGGAGGTGGAGGGAATATGCCACGGACTTTTCCTGGTGGGATCCCTTAAGGGGGGTACCCAGGAGGAAGAGGACCTGATTTTCATCGATACGCTGATAAAGCAGATCAGCGGTGTCATCCGGTATCAGGTTTCAAAGGAGATTCGGGAGGAGGCATTCCGAAAGCAGTTGAGCGGTCCCGATAAATACATGGGGCTTGTGGGACGAAGTAATCCCATGCAGGAGCTTTACCGGATGGTGCAAGCCATTGCCAATTCCCCGAGTACGGTTCTGATCACGGGTGAGAGCGGTACGGGAAAGGAACTGGTTGCCCGAGCCATTCACGGGGCAGGTAAATACAGATCGACCCCCTTTATTGCGGCACACTGTTCCTCCTTTGTGCCCACCCTCGTGCATTCGGAGATTTTCGGCCATGAAAAGGGGGCTTTTACCGGTGCTTCCAAGCGAAAACGGGGCCGGTTGGAGAGGGCGGAAGGGGGGATCCTTTTTCTGGATGAGGTGGCTGACCTGCCCCTGGAGACACAGGTGCTTCTACTCCGTTTTCTTCAGGATAAGCGGTTCGAACGGGTGGGCGGGGAAAAGACCGTGGAGGCGGATGTCAGGATCGTTGCCGCCACCAACAAGGATATTGAAGCAGAGATGCGCGCGGGAAGGGTCAGAGAAGACTTTTACTACCGGTTGAACGTCATACAGTTGGAAGTCCCCCCCTTGCGAGAGCGGATCACGGATCTGCCCATGCTGGCCAATCATTTCCTCCGAACCTATTGCCTGCTGGAAGGAAAGGGGGTCGAAGGCTTCGATCTGGATGCCATGCGATTGATGATGGATTACCATTGGCCCGGCAATGTGAGGGAGCTGCAAAATGTGATCGCCAAGTCGGTGGTTCTGGCGTCAGGCAAACGGATCGGAGTGGATGTCCTGCCTGAACAGATCAGGATGCTTCCGGTTGCGCCCACGGATTTTTCCCTGCACGCCAACGAGAAGAAATTGATAAAAAGAGTAATGGAAGAATGCGCCTGGAACAAACACAAGGCTGCCAGGATACTGAATATCAGTCGAAGCACCCTTTACAGCAAATTGAAACGGTACGATATCAGGGCAGGAGCCGGGTCCGATATTGTACATTAATATTCGATCCGGGTCGGATTCAGGACATTTGTTAACCGATTGAATATAAAATCTTTCTTATTCCCTGTGCTTGAAAAGGGTCGTAATTCATACGGTATTTATTGGATCCCATTGTCCGTCCTTTCTCCTTCCACACCCGTATAACCAAAATTCCACATTATTTTATCGTCTTACATACCTTTTCCATTTCCGCGGACTTTGGCATGGATTTTGTGGTGCCATATCCCATTGGAACCGCTATTGCAGTATTGTTCAGGTTTCCATGAATGCCAAGAAACCCTTGCTTGAGGTCATGGCCGGATTCCGGGATGAAATGCATTGGAAAGATTAAACAAGGCATACAGGCTGGCGCTTATCACCCAGGATCGGGGTTTTGAGAAGGTCCTTAAAAGGGTCTCAAGACACTTTGGCTGTATCCTTCTTCTTTATGAAACCTGTTCCGATTTTATCAATGACCTCAAGGGAAAAAAGAACGGGGTTGTTGTCGTTGATGCGTCCGTTTGCACGCGGATTCGTCTCATGGACCTGCAAATGGTATTGGATGAGGCCGCCGGGTGGAACGTGGTCTTCCTGCCAAGTGCCAACAAAAAAAGTGATATCAAGTCGGCCATGAATATGGGGGCATTCGGATGTCTTCACAAACCGGTCAATGAGCAGGAGGTCCGTCAGATGGTCTATTCGGCCATGGGCATCTAACATCGGAACACGATATTCACCAGGGTTCATGTGGACAGATACGGTAAATCCCGGTTTTCAGACGGAGCCAGGGTATCATGACAACCACAAACTCCATCATGCCTTTGTTGGCCATACTCGTCTCGTTTTTCGGGACCCTCCTGATTATGGGCTTTCACAATCGTCCCAACTTAAGGGAATTGTGTACGATCGGCATTGCCCTCTCAAAGTTCTTCATGATTTTCTCCATGTTGCCGATGGTTCTTGAGGGGGGTGTCATCATCTGCCACCTCGTTGATGTCCTCCCCGGAGTGGGCCTTGCTTTCAGGGTGGATTCCCTGGGCATGATCTTCGCCCTTGTGGCCTCTTCCCTTTGGATCGTCACCTCAATTTACTCCATGGGATATATGCGCTCCCTTAAGGAGCACGCCCAGACCCGCTATTTCTCCTATTTCGCCCTGGCCCTCTCATCGGCCGTGGGCGTCGCCTTTGCGGCCAATCTCATGACCCTGTATCTGTTCTATGAGATGTTATCCCTTTCAACCTATTCCCTGGTGACCCATCATCAGGACCCGGCGGCGCGAATCGGGGGCAGGAAGTATTTGGCGTACCTTCTGGGAACTTCCATTGGGTTTTTACTGCCGGCCATCATACTGACCTATACCTTTGCGGGAACAACGGATTTTTCCAATAACGGTATTCTCTCTGGCGCGGCATCCGATTTAACCCTCACCATCATGTTTTTCCTTTTCCTTTTCGGCATCGGGAAAGCGGCCATCATGCCCGTTCATGCCTGGCTTCCTTCGGCCATGGTGGCCCCAACACCGGTCAGTGCCCTATTGCACGCGGTCGCTGTGGTCAAAGCAGGCGTCTTCTGCATACTGCGGGTCATTTTTCACGTCTACGGGGTTGATTTGATGGATGTGCTCAACCTGGGTGTGATGACTGCCTGTTTTGCTTCATTTACCATTCTAGTGGGGTCTTTGTTCGCCCTTTCCCAGGACAATCTCAAGGCAAGACTCGCCTATTCAACGGTTGCTCAGCTCTCTTATGTGGTCCTGGGGGCGGCATTGCTTTCTCCGGAAGGTATGTTTGGGGGGACCATTCACGTGGTCATGCATGCGTTTGGGAAGATTACCCTCTTCTTCTGCGCCGGCGCCATTCTTGTTGCCACCGGAAAGAAAAACATCAGTGAAATGAAGGGGCTGGGAAAAAGGATGCCCGTGACCATGTCGGCCTTCTTCATCGGTTCTTTGAGTATTATCGGATTGCCCCCTTTGGGCGGATTCATCAGCAAATGGAATCTGGTCCTGGGGAGCCTTGAATCCGGACAGGTTTTCATATTGGTGGTCCTGTTGACGAGCTCTCTTTTGAATGCCGCCTACTTTTTCCCCATTGTTTACGATGGATTTTTCGGCAAGGCGGACGACATTTTAACGGATACCGGGGGAGGGGGCAAAATAGCGGAAGCCCCTGTTCTGGCACTGGCGCCGCCTGTGTTGACGGCGGCCGGTTCCATTGTCCTCTTTTTTTATGCGCAACCTTTCATGCGGTTGGCCCATATGACCATCGCGAGCATCACAGGGGATTAGGGAGCATCAAGCCATGGGAAAAGAGCTTAAAATCTTTGACAAGCCAAAGAATATCAAGCGATTCCTGACCATTTTTTACGCATCCCTCGGGGTCCTGCTCATCATCGATTTTTTTATTCACAAGCATGGGGATTTTCCCGTTGAGGCGGCACCCGATTTTTTTGCGGCCTATGGTTTTTTTTCATGTGTGCTCCTCATCTTCATTGCAAAGATCCTGAGGAAACTGATCAAAAGGGATGAGGATTATTATGATTAGCACCATTCCTCCGGCATTCGTATTCATTATTGGCGCCCTTTTCGTACCGTTCTTAAGGGGAAAGGTGAAATCCGCCTACATGTTGTTCCTCCCCATACTCGCATTTTCAATCCTCATTGATATGCCCGAGGGAAAATCCGGGATCATTTATTTCCAGAACACCCGATTGATTCTTGTGCGGGCCGACGCCCTGAGCCTTGTTTTTGGATACATTTTCACGATCATTTCCTTTATCGGGATCCTTTTCGCCCTGAAGGTGGAGGACGATTTGCAGCATGTGGCGGGATTGGTCTATGCGGGGAGCGCCCTGGGCATTACATTCGCCGGCGATCTGCTCACGCTCTATCTGTTCTGGGAGATGCTTGCGGTCAGCGCGGCGTTCCTTATCCTGGCACGGCGTACCAATGCGTCCCGATCCGCCGCTTACCGATACATACTGGTCCACATTTTCGGCGGACTGTGTCTCCTCTCCGGTGTGGTCTGGACAATATACGAGACGGGCACCGCTGAATTCGGGTATATGGGCCTAGGGGGGACCGGTGCCTATCTCATATTCCTGGGGTTTTCCATAAACGCGGCAATCCCCCCCTTACACCCATGGTTGCAGGATGCCTATCCCGAGGCCACCGTTACCGGTGCTGTTTTTCTGAGTGCCTTCACCACAAAAAGCGCGGTCTATGTGATGGCGAGGACGTTCGCCGGATGTGAGCTTCTCATATGGATCGGTGCCATCATGACGGTTCTTCCCATCTTCTATGCGGTACTGGAGAATGACATCAGGCGGGTGCTCGCCTACAGCCTCATCAATCAGGTGGGGTTCATGATGTGCGGTATCGGAATCGGAACCCAATTGGCCATCAACGGTGCGGTTTCCCATGCCTTCTGCCACATCATTTACAAAGCGCTGCTTTTCATGTCGGCGGGATCGGTCCTCCACATGACCGGGAAGATCCGGTGCACGGATCTGGGGGGACTCTACAAGACCATGCCGCTTACATGCCTCTTCTGTATGATCGGGGCCGCCTCCATATCCGCATTTCCCCTTTTCAGCGGCTTTGTGAGCAAATCCATGATCATCAGTGCCTCAGCCCATGAAAAGCTGTTCGCGGTCTGGCTGATCCTGCAATTTGCCTCGGCCGGCGTCTTTCACCATGCGGGCATCAAGGTCCCGTTCTTCACTTTTTTCAGCGAGGATTCGGGACTGAGAGCCAAGGACCCGCCGTGGAATATGGTCCTGGCCATGGGGATCGCGGGCTTTTTATGCATCGCCATCGCCGTGTTCCCGGCCCCGCTTTATAACATCCTACCCTACCCCGTGGATTACGTCCCCTATACGGCCGCCCACGTGGTGGGACAATTGCAGCTGCTCATGTTCGGGGCCCTGGCGTTCTGCCTCCTTGTACTTTCCGGTTATTACCCGGCCGAGATGAGGGCCATAAATCTGGACACGGATTGGCTCTATCGCAAAGGATTACGGCGGATGGTCCTTTGGGCGGTGGGTTTGTGCAATGGGGTCGCAAACGCGTTGGATGCCTTGTTTGTACAAATAATCCCCGGGCAATTGAGACGCTTCACACAAAGACCCTTAAGAACATTGGCAACGTTGTACTTAAGGGTCGTACGAAAAACGCCGGATGAGATGACGCGACTGGGGGAACCGGTGACGCCGGAAGAGATCAATGTGATCCCCATGGGGGCACCGGTACTGTGGAGTCTGTTGTTTCTTTTTCTGCTCTTTGTGGTCTTTGCCATTTAGGATGCGCATATGGATGGCCTTTGAGTGAGGATCAAATGATGGCCAAAAAAGTCCTGACCGTGGATGATGAGGATGTGGTCCGGGGTTTTGTCCGAACGGTCCTTATGGAGAACGGTTATATCCCCATGGCCGCCAAAAACGGCGAAGAGGCCATGGGTTTGATCCGTGAAGATCGGCCCGACCTGATTATCATGGACATCCTGATGCCGGAAGAGAGCGGTATTAAACTCTTTCGACGGGTGAAAGCCAGTGAGGATCTAAAGGGCATTCCCGTGATTATCTATTCGGGCATTGCCAAACGGACCTTCCTGCGGACCCAGGCCCCTCAGGGTGTGCTTGGGGAGGAAGGTGCACAAAAACCCGATGCCTATATCGAAAAACCGGCAAAGCCGGAATACCTGGCCAAGGTCATCCGGGAAGTGCTGGACCAAAAACCATTTTAGGCCCCAAAAATGGAAGTGAAAAGAATCATATATGCCAGCGAAAGGGAAACACCCGGCGCTTCTGATCTGGACGTCTTGAGGGTATTGCGTCATGTGGGCCTTGAGGAGGTAATCCTGCTTCACCCGGACGGATTTGAAACATGGGAAGAGGGAATCCGGGAACACGGGCTCAAGGCCACATCCATTGGGACCAAGGGACCGATTGAGCGGGAAATAGACCGTCTTCTGTCCGACCGGCTCATCTCCATGGTGGTATTGGGAAGCGGCGGAAGGCATAAGGCGTTACCGGGCCCATCCGGGATCAGAAAGATGATGGGGTCATCCCCGGTTCCCGTGCTTGTTTTGGTTCAGCCTAAAACGGTTCCCGGAACATCCGAAAAATCCCTTTTCCACCATTGTATCTTTCCAATGGATTGGACGGTGATCTCCCACCATGCCCTCAACTATCTTCTTGAAATGAGGGGAATCGTACAAGTGCTGGAGATTGTAACCGTGATAAACAAGCGGCTTTCGGTGAGGGATCTCCGAGTGCTCAAGGAGAAACTCAACCAGGCCCGGCAACAATGCCTCAACAAGGGGATCGATGCCGAGTCCCATGTGTATGCGGGCAAACCATGGGAGGAAATCCTCCTGGCCGTAAGGGATTACGGTGCCACGGCCATCATCATGGGAACCTCGGGAAAGTCCGCTTTTAAGACAATGGTTTTAGGGAGCTGCACCTACCAAATTGTCCAACAAGGAAAAACGCCCCTACTGGTCATTCCCTACGGGAAAGAGAGGCCTGGCGTATGAATATTCAATTCAAGGGGAGCGCAAAATGGAAGTCACCCTGTTGATCGAAGCCACGGAGAATGCCTTCAGAATCCTGGAGGGTGCCAGAAAGCACGCCTTGGGCATCATGGATACAACGGTTGAAATGATGGCGGAGGACCGTCGATGCCTGGAAGAGGAGATGTGCAGGGTTCTGTTTACGGGGGCTCAAAAGCGAAGAACAGAGATACAAAACATCGTGGGAACCATGGTGATTCTGATGATATTCTGGGTGGTGCTCTCGGGAAAATTCGACACATTCCATCTAAGCCTGGGGGCCCTCTGTTCCCTCTTTGTGGCTGTTCTGTTTCATGACATGCTGTTCGCAAATGTTCGGGTGGGGGATATGAGGACCGTGGCGGGCCGGTTTATCCTATACATCCCCTGGCTGCTAAAACAGATTTTCACGGCCAACATTCACGTGGCTTCCCTGGTTCTACGGCCCAGGATGCCCATTGAACCGCGGCTCCTGACTTTTACGACAAAACTGGAAACGGATATATCGAGTGTCACCCTGGCCAATTCCATCACCCTGACCCCGGGCACCATTACCATCGATATCCGTGAAGGGGTTTTTTATGTCCATGCGCTGAGCCGGAAGGTGGCCGAAGACTTAAACGCGGGGGAAATGGAAGACCGCGTTGCCCATATTTTCATGGAGGCGGATCATCTCTACATTCAGGATGTGCTGGATGCGCACCGCATATACGAGAATCTCAGGGCCTGAAGGAGAAGAAAAGGATGATCCACGAGACGGACGACATCATCGTCAAGACCCTGGCAAGGCTGCTCATGCCCTTTATCATGGCCTATGCCCTGTACGTGGTGGCCCATGGGCACTACAGTCCGGGGGGCGGTTTTCAGGGGGGCGTCATCCTGGCGGCAGGCTTCGTCCTCCTGGTGATTTCCCATGGCATGGAAAAGGCCAAGAAATATATGACGGAAAAGGTGGCCTATATCATCGGGTGTGTTGGCGTGTGCATTTACGGCGGCATCGGCGTTCTCTGCATTTTGCTGGGCGGCAATTTCCTGGATTACGGGCGGCTAAGGAAAATCCTGCCCGTCTCCGAGGCCCAATCCAGGTCCCTGGGCATACTGGGTGTTGAGATCGGTGTGGCCCTTACCGTGATGGCGGTCATGTGCACCATCTTTTTCGTCATTTATTCTCCGGAAGAACGCTTGGACAAGAGAGACGAATCATGACGACATTTTTTCTGGTGATTGGAACCGGCATGTGCCTCATGGTTTTGGCGTGCCTGTACAGGGTCGTCATGGGACCGGGGATACTGAACAGAACCGCGGGCATCTCCGCCGTGGGCACCAAGACCCTGATTATCCTCCTACTCATGGGGTGCATCTATGACCGGGTTGAGATGTTCATCGATATCAGCATGGTCTACGCCCTGCTCAATTTCATCGGTTGCGTGGTCCTGGCGAAATATCTGGAAAAGACGGGAGACGTGTCATGTTGATCAAAGAGATCCTAACCGTTGTCCTGGTGTTGGCCGGTTTCTTCTTTTTCACGACCGCCACGCTGGGGCTCCTCAGGCTCCCCGATTTCTACGCAAGGCTTCATGCCACGGGAAAAGGTGATACCCTGGCCGTCCTGTTGATGCTAACGGGCATGGCTGTGTACCAGGGCTTTTCACTCACCAGTTTTAAGATCCTCCTTATCGCCGTTTTCATGTTCCTGGCCCAGCCCACTTCGACCCATATCATATCGAGGGCCGCCTTCCGGTGTGAGGTGGAACCCTGGACCTGCGGGCTGGATGAATAACCACGGTAATCCCGGTTTCGGAAAGGAGATGTCCGATGATACTCCCCTTTGATTTCATACTGGCGATCCTGGTCCTTATCTGTGGCGTTTCCGCCATCACGGTGAAGGATCTGTTAAGCGCCGTCATCATTTTAGGGGCCTACAGCTTTCTCATGTGCCTCCTTTGGACCCAGATGGCGGCAGTGGACGTGGCCTTTACGGAAGCGTCCGTGAGTGCGGGTATCGGCACGGTGCTACTGATCGGTGCGGTCCATAAAACGAAAAGGAGGTCAAAGGATTGAAAATATTAAGTCTTCTGATGGTAGTGCTTGCGGGCGGGGGTTTGGTGTACGGCACCATGGACATGCCGGGATGGGGCGACCCCGGATCTCCGGCCAGTACCCATGTGTCCCCCTACTACCTCACCAACAGTCTTGAACAGACGGCCACTCCCAATGTGGTGACTTCCGTCCTGGCCGACTACAGGGGGTATGACACCCTGGGCGAGACCACGGTTATCTTCACGGCAGGAATGGCCTGCATATTGCTGTTGCGGCGGCGCCGGAAACGATAGGAGTGAAATATGTTCTTGTTCATTGTGGACCATTACAACTATTGGGTGTACGTGGCCCTCATGATGATCGGTTTCTACGCCATGATGGTGAAGCGAAATCTGATCAAGAAGATCATCGGCATGAACATCTTCCAGTCAGCCATTATCTTTTTCTATATCTCCGTGTCGGTGAAGCGGGGCCATGTGTCCGTTCCCATCCTGGATCATGCTCACACAGATGGCCACGGTACCCAATTGGTGGATGTGACGCACTATGCCAACCCGCTGCCCCACGTGCTTATGCTGACGGCCATCGTGGTCATGGTGGCCACCCTGGGCGTGGCCGTGGCCGTGGTCATCATGATTTACCGGCGTTACCGTACGTTGGAAGAAAATGAAATACTGGGCCTTTTGCGGCGGGGGAAATAATCCCATGTTCGAGCAACCCCCCATCATGATTGTGGTGATCCCGCTGATGGCGGCCTTTATCTGTCCCATCCTGGGCTTGTGGCGAAAGGAGGCCTGCTATGTCCTCACCGTCATCACCCTTATCCTTTGTGCCGTGGCATCCCTTGAAACCCTGGGTGGTGTCTTTAAGGCGGGGGTGATCCGCTGTGGCCTGGGGGGATGGCTCCCCCCTTTCGGAATCGAGTACGTGGTGGATCATTTAAGCGCTATGATGCTGGTGGTGATATCAGGGATCGGCCTTGTGGTGGCCGTCTATTCAAAAGAGAGCGTCGAGCGCGAATTACCGGGGCGGACCGTTTACTTCTATACCGTGTACCTGCTTCAGGTGACCGGGTTTCTGGGGATTGTGATAACTGGCGATCTGTTCAACCTCTATGTGTTTTTGGAGGTGGCATCACTGGCGGGATACGCACTGATAGCAGTCGGGGAAGACGGCGCACCCATGGCCGCATTCAGGTACATCCTATTGGGCACCATCGGCGCCTGCTTTTACCTGCTGGGCATAGGCTACCTCTACATGACAACCGGATCCCTGAACATGGCCGACATACACCGCCTCCTTCCGGAGCTTTATCAATCCAAGGTGATTCTCACGGCCCTGGCCTTTTTGCTGGTGGGTCTGTCCCTGAAGATGGCCCTTTTCCCGCTGCATATGTGGCTGCCGGATGCCTATACCAAAGCGCCCTCAGCGGTCAGCGCCCTGGTGGCCTCCCTCATGACCAAGATCTCCATCTATGTGCTGATCCGGCTGCTGTATCACCTGTTTGATCCCAGCGTCACTTTTAGGCTTCTGCCGCTCAACACCATCATGGCCTGGACCGGGGTGGCCGCCATTGGTGCGGGTGCTCTCATGGCCCTGGCCCAGAAAGATTTCAAACGCATGCTCTGTTATATCATTGTGGGAGAGATGGGGTATATGGTGGGGGGGCTGGGCATGGCAAACAGCATCGCCATAAAAGGAGCGGTTCTTCATATCTTAAACGATGCGGTCATGACGGCCGGGCTCTTCACCGTGGCAGGCATTATCACTTACAAGACCCGGGGCCACACCATTGCCCATTTCAAAGGTCTGTTCAGAACCATGCCCTTTACCATGTCGGCTTTCGTGATTGGGGCCCTCTCCATCATCGGTGTACCTCCCACTTGCGGATTTTTCAGCAAATGGTACCTCATCCAGGGGGCTGTTTTGGCAGGACACTGGGCGTTTGTGGTGGCCCTTCTGGTGTCCGCTCTCGTGAATGCGATCCTGTTTTTCCGGATCTTCGAAATCGGATATGGATTCCGGGCTTCAGAGGGTCAGGGTGGTCACAATCACGCCGAAGGCGTCAAGGTGGACGAGGCCCCCTTGAGCATGCTCTTGCCGGCACTTGCCGTTTCCGTCTGCATCGTGGGGATCGGTCTGTACAACCAGGTGATTTTAACCCGAATTATCAGCCTGGCCGTTCCCGGATTCTGATGCCATGGAATCCCACGGTTTGGATCCCTTTAAAAAGGAACCGGAGACGGAGATTTGGATAAAGGTCGAGGGAGTTATTCCATATGGTCGATAAACGAAAATGCTGGGAAATCCTGAAATGCAACCAGGTGGCGTGTCCTTCATACGGAGGCGAGGACAAATGCTGGTTTTTGTCCAATACCCGATGCCATGGCGGAATTCAAGAAAAGCTTTTGGACAAGTTGGACATGTGCCTCGCCTGTCGGGTCTTTAGAGAGACTGCGGACCAGGGAAGCATGGCGGAAGTCCTCCGGCTTTTGAATGAACAGTTCAAGGAATTCAAGCACTGCGTGAAAGCCCGTGAACGGGTGGCGGAGCAGGCCGTCAAAGCGTCCCAAACCGAATTGAGGCTTTCGGAGGAGAAATACAAGACGCTCTTTGATTCCACGCCCAACTCCATTTTTCTTCTGGATCCAGAGTCCTTCAAAATACTGGATGTGAACGCCCGGGGGCCGGAGATCTATGGGTTTCGGCGGGATGAAATGGTGGGGCAGCCATTTTTTGGTCTGGGAACCGACCGCTATCCCAATGGTATCCTCTCTATGGAAGAAGAGGGAACCCAGAGCCTGAGCAGTTATTACCAAAAGGTGCAGCACCGCAAAAAAGACGGTACCCCTTTTTACGTGGATGTTTTCGTTCGAAAAAGCCCTCGAAGCAGTAAATACGGGGTTGTGGCCGTCACTGTCGATATCACGGAGCGACTGGCTACCGAATCCCAGCTTCTCCAAACCAGCAAGATGTCCACCCTGGGGGAAATGGCCTCAGGCATCGCCCACGAGTTGAATCAGCCCCTGAGCGCCATCCAGATCGGAACGGACTTCCTTTCGGAAACGGTTGAGACCCACCCGGAAGGCTGGAAGGACCTGCTGGTCGTATCAAAAAATATGACCGAGCAGGTGGAACGGGCCATCCATATCATCAACCATTTACGAAAATTCGGAAGAAGAACGGACATCACAAAGACGCTGGTGGATATCAACACACCCATCAAGGGAGTGTTCACGCTTCTGGGTCAACAGCTTCGCGTCCGCAATATCGAGGTGGTTCTTGATCTGGCCGAAAACCTCCCCCCGATCATGGGGGATACCAACCGGTTGGAACAGGTCTTCATCAATCTGGTGGTCAATGCGAGAAATGCCATGGAGGAAAAACGGGCCACAACCCTGGGGGAGGCGGAAAACATCCTCACGGTCAGGTCTTTCCTTGAGGGGGAAAGGGTGGCGGTCACCATAAGGGATACGGGTACGGGCATTCCGGAGGCGGTCAGGGACAAGATCTTCGAACCCTTCTTCACCACCAAAGAGGTGGGCAAAGGCACGGGGCTGGGACTTTCCATCAGTTATGGTATTGTCAAGGATTACAACGGCACCATCGAAGTGGAGAGCGAATGGGATCAGGGGTCCGCATTCAAGATCACTTTTCCGGCAAGTGAAGGGACAAAAAATGGATCATGACCATGGTACCAAGGTTTTGCTCATCGAAGACGAGGAGAGCATCCGCACGCTCCTCTGTCTCTCCCTCAACAAGAAAGGCCTCCGGATGATTGCCGCGGAGGATGGATTAAAGGGCCTTGAAGTGTTTAAAAGGGAAAGACCATCCATTGTCATAACGGACGTCAAGATGCCCGGCATGGACGGCATCGAAGTCCTTAAACGGGTAAGGGAACTGGAACCCGACACCCGGGTCATCGTCATCACGGGCCACGGGGACATGGAAACGGCCATCAAGGCCCTGAAACTGGATGCCTCGGATTTCATCAGCAAACCCATCAAAGTGGATGCATTGATGCTGGCCGTAAAAAGGGCCGAGGAGACGTTATGGGTAAAGAGCAAATTGCGGGAATACACCGGTAATCTTGAAAGAAAGGTCATGGAGGCCACTCAGGAACTGAGGGAAGCGGCGGCATTTCAAAAGAACCTCATTGAGAGTTCCATCGACGGCATCATCGGCATCGACCGGTCGGGCACCATCCTCATCTTCAACCGGGCGGCGGAAACGCTGACGGGCTTTAAAAGCGAGGATGTCATTAACCGGGCCAGTATTACCGAGATCTACCACCCTTCGAGCGTGGCCCGTGAGGTCAAGAAGAAGATGTACGGCTCCGATTACGGCGGTACGGGCAGGGTGTTGAACCTGGAAGTGGCGGTGAACAACAAAAACGGGCAGGCCGTGCCAATCCGGCTTTCGGCCACCCTCTTGTACAAAAATGGGGAGGAGATCGGCAGTGTGGGATTCTTCCAGGATCTCAGCCCTATCAAGCGCCTTCAGAAGGAGCTGATTGAAAAGGAGCGTTTGTCGGCCATCGGTCAGACCGTGGCGGGCATGGGCCATTATATCAAAAACATCCTGAACGGGCTGGAAGGCGGCATCTATATGGTCAATACTGGGCTTAGAAGGGACAAACAACCCCTTGTTACCGAGGGGTGGGGCAATGTGCAAAAGAATGTGTCCAAGATATCGGATCTGGTGTTGAACATGTTGAGCTATTCCCGTAAGCGGGAACCGGAACCGGAGCTCTGCTCACCCAATGAGGTGGCCCAGGAGGTATTTGAACTGATGGAAGAGACCGCAAAAAAAGCCAATATCTCTTTTAAGAAGGCCTTTGATCCGTCAATTGAGCCGTGCTACATGGATCCAACCGGCATTCACAGGTGTCTGCTCAATCTTGTGGCAAATGCCATCGATGCCTGTGTTCTGGACAGGGATGAAAACAAGGATCATACCGTTTTAATCGGCACCAGTACGGAAAAGAGCGAAATCCGGTATCGTATCAGGGACAACGGCATGGGAATGACCGACGAGGTTCAGGAAAAGCTCTTTGATCGGTTCTTTTCCACAAAGGGCTCCAAAGGGAGCGGCTTTGGATTGCTTGTGACCCGGAAGATCATTGAAGAACACGAGGGGAGAATCAGTTTCGAATCCCAGCAGGGCAAGGGCACCACCCTCACTATCCATCTCCCGTATCGGCGTCTCCATGGACAATAATCCTAAGACATTTCGGCAAATGCAATCGGCTTGACTTTTTCGTCAAAAAGTTTGATCGTCACCAAAAGGCTTT
The DNA here is from genome assembly GCA_028278625.1 of Thermodesulfobacteriota bacterium. The sequence continues at coordinate 11,206 of JANQDY010000159.1, read as the reverse complement.
GGATAGGAAACATTTTGCGGACACCTTCCGGCAATTGAGCCGGGCTGCGGGCCTTGCGGGAAAACCATATCTGAGTCCGGATATCAGAGACAAGGTGATCGTAGGGCATCCGGAGGGGAAGAGACCTTCTGAAGCGCAAACCGCATCGGATACCCTCACCGAGCGGGAACGGGAGATCCTGAAGCTCATCGCCGAGGGATACAAGAATAGGGAGATTGGCGAGCATCTTTTCATCAGCTTGAAGACCGTGGAAAAACACCGATCGCGTCTGATGAAGAAACTGGACCTCCACAATACCGCCGCCCTCACGGCCTTTGCCTTGGAAAAAGGCATGATCGACGGATAAAGCACCTCAACGGATAGACGATTTCGCCGTTCCCTCTCCGATAATCCACGAAGCCTTGACGGTGGTCCCCCCACCCCGGGACGATTCAATCAAGAAAGACCCGCCTGAGAGTTCGGTCCGTTCTTTCATGCCGGCAATCCCGAGACCCCTTCCGGACCGCTCATCAGAAAGGATATGGTCCATTTCAAACCCTTCGCCGTTATCATGGATGGTCATGTCAATCATTTCTCCCGTCCCTATGAGGGAAATGTGCACAAGATCGGCACCGCTGTGTTTGGCGATATTGTTCAAGGCTTCCTGGAATACGCGGTAGATGACGATCTTAAGGGAATCGGGCACCTGATCTTCCCCTATCTCGATCCGGTCTTCCATGTCAATTTCCGGATATAACGAGCAGAATTCCTGACAAGACCATGAAATCGTTGCCAGGATGCCAAGGTCATCCAGGGATGAAGGTCTCAGATTTTTTGAGATCCTTCTTACCTCCTCAACAGCGCCCCTTGCCAGGGGGACCACGGATTCGATTGATTTGGCGGCTTCCGCGGAATCGTTTCTACCCAGCTGTATGAGGGCATTTTCCACCCAGATCTTGACGGCGCTAAGGGTCTGTGCAAGGCCGTCATGGAGTTCCTGACCGATCCGTTTGCTTTCTTCCTCATGGGCGGTCAGCAGTTTGGAGGAGAGACGCCGAAGCTCGTTCTCCGATTGTTTGAGCGCTTCACCCGTTTTCTTGTGTTGGACAATCTCCCGTGTCAAGAGGGCATTGGTCTCCGTGAGTAACGATGTCCGCTCTTTGACGCGCGTCTCCAATTCATCATTGGCCTTTTGGAGTTCCTCTTCGGCCTGTTTTCGCTGAATTGCCAGGGCATAGTATTCAGCCAGACGACAGACAGCCTTGAGATCTTTTTGGGTATAGTCGCTCTCCTTGTTGGCCAGGGCAATCTGACCCACCAGTTCTTTTTCCAGCATTACCGGTACGGCCAAAAATCTTTCAAGCAATATGTGGCCTTTAGGGACCCCGGTGGATGCCTCATGGGCGTTGGGCGAATTGGTGAAAAAAGGTTCCTCCTTGTTCAGGGAATGACCCCAGAGGGCGGGGTAACGTCCATCTTCACCTTTGGGAAACAAGATTCGCCGCCCATCACCCCTGACCTGGCACTGCCCCTGCATCATAGACGTATGGGTGTGCGTAATCATGTTGCCGGTCACGGGGTCTATGGAGGAGACATAACCGTGGTCGCTTCCCGTCAACTTCTTTGCCTCAAAAAGAATGCTGTCGGTGATGCCCGTGACGGAAGACGATGGGGAGATCACCGGTCCATATAGCTCTGAAAGCGCGGTAATCACCTTCCCTTCCCATTTGATCTCTTCCTCTATGCGAACGCGCTCTCTGATCTGCTGTTTCATCAGTTCATTGGTGACCCTGAGTTCGTCGGCCTGCTTCTCCAGACGTCTGAGCACAGGGGTGGTAATCCGTAAAAAGGACATTGCCCCTGCCAGAACAACCAGCAGCGCAAATCCCAGGGCGATTAGACCGGCCCTGACAAACGGGGCCCGAACCTCGGCCAGGTCAATCTTGGCCACGATGCCGTAGTTCAGCGCCTTTGCCGGTTCGTGGGCCGCAAGTACCAATTCCCCCCGATAATCATGGTCCACCAGTATGCCCGATTTTCCCTGCAGCGCCGCCCGCATGGGATCGGCCGGGTGTGAGTCAAAGTGCACCGGTCTCGGTTTATCAAGACCGCCGTGTCGATGGCGCAGGAGGAACACCATTTCGTCCCCCTCACGGCGGGCCAGGGTAAATTCCCCGGTCTTGCCAAAACCCTTGTAGTGTTTGTGGGCGTCTATTATTTGGCTCAGGGTAGCCTCCGACGGCACGCCCACGTGAGGATGCCATTTTTCATGATGAGCCTTATCGAACCGGGCAATTGCCTCAATGAGACGCGCCTGGCTCTGGGCCGTTTCCATCAGCCGTTCCTTCTCTTCAGAAAACGCGGTCCGGTAAAGCATGGCGATCGTAACGCCCGCGACCATCAGAGCCGCTGCCGCCATGGCCGAAATCAATAGGAAAAGCCTTTTCGTCTCGCCCATATCCGGCCTCCTCAAACGTTGGTCTTTAAGAATTGTGGAGGATTGCCTGATCACTGTCAACTCTGATGTTGCAGAAAGATACCCCAGAAACAGTGACACATCATTTCCCACCCAACATCCATTAGTTGAAAAATACGGTGTTTTCAGAAGAGAAATAGGGTATCACCCTAATATACTCTTGAGAAACCTTTTCCTACAATGTCTGAAATTCTTAAAAAATGGGCCGGCGAAGACACCTTCGCTGGCAGGGGCAGCATTTTTAGTGCCCTTTTGTTTTGAGCGAATCAGCCAAACGGTGGGCCATATGATGAGCAAGATACTGATCGTTGAGGGTAACGCCACTTTCCGGCACACGCTGAGGGGCCTTTTGCAGCCTCGATTCCCCAAGGTGGTGATCGAAGAAGCTGAAAATGGGACAGAAACCCTTCAAAAGACAAGTGAGTTTCACCCGAATCTCATTCTCATGGACATCAAACTTCGGGGGGAAAGCGGTCTGAAACTCACCAAACAGATAAAACGCAACTACGCCTCAACCATCGTTATTATCCTTGCGGATCACGATTTGGCGGAATATCGCGTTGCCGCCTATGAAAACGGCGCCAACCATTTTCTCGCAAAAGGGACCTCCACCGCGGAGGAAATCCTCGAATTGGTGGATGCTGTTTTGCATCCGAAAACCCCTGTTCCTTTGGGACAAGACCATAGCTCTCCTCTGCCGGGCGGGGCGCTGGCATAAACGAGCGTGGGTTGGCTTTCACCTGTGTCATTGTATTCGATAAGGGATCTTACCATTACCAGAAAACTGAAAAAGATTTTCACGCTATGACGCGATCATGGTTCCGCCCTTGCCTTCGGCCAATATTTGAGATAATGTTTACATGCGCATTAACCGGTTTCACAAATCGGGGACTCGCACCCCACAATTTGACGCCTATGCCGGGCGACCTCAATCTCACGGATCATGTACGAGGACGCTCGTAAACTCGCGTCTGTGATGAGATGCGTTAGGAAGAAAAACAAATAAAAGCAGAGGAGGAAACAATGGCAACAAACGACAAGTGTGTTACGATTGTACCGTATTTTAAGATCGCCGAAGGGAAATTGGATGAGTGCAAGGATCTTTGTAGGAAATGTGTGGAAAAGGCCAACGAAGAAGAAAAATGCCTGTATTACGGGTTTAGCTTTAATGGTGACGAGGCCCACTGCCGTGAAGGGTATGCAGATGGGGAGGGAGCACTTGAGCACCTCAAGAATATTGGTCCACTATTGGAAGAGATCCTGAAAATTTCCGATTTAACAAGTTTTGAGATACACGGCCCCGAGGAGGAGCTCGAAAAAATTCGAGAACCACTGGAAGAGCTGAATCCAAAGTATTTTGTGCTGGAGTACGGTTTCCGAAGATAGGCTTAATCGTTCGGAATTAGGGAAGGGTTTATCCGGATAAGGACGTGAACTGCGGCGACACCACCGCGGCATTTGTCCTATCTCCTGAATCCACGTCTTTGAGTTTGCCTATCCGCCGACCGAAATCGGGGCAGCAAAAGAACGGACACACAGATGCAGGCCGCCGCTACGGAGAGTATGGTGAAAAGTCCGTCAAAGCCCCTGTGGGTGTGTATCCATGCGATAAAAGGGACTGCGGAGGCCATGACCGAAAAGGTCACAATGTAACGGAAACCGTAAACGCGACTCCGCCACTCGCTTCGAGTGATACGGCCAATCAATACGTCATTGATGGGAATCTGTCCAAAGACAGCCAGCATGAATGCCATAGCGACTGTTATGGCAGTCCATCCTGTTAGGCCGGGCATTATTACTAAGAAGACAGCCTGAAGCGCTGCCACCAGCGCAAACACCGTTCGGACAGAGAACTTGTCTACCAAATATCCAACGATAAGCTGGCCAAAAGCAGCAATTGCAAATACAATGAAGGCGTACCATCCCAATAGTGTCGCCGAAAGGGCCATCTCGGCAAGCCGCTCGGCAAAGACTTTGGGAAGCGCAAAGGTTGTGCTTTGAAAGACGAACCCTCCCACCGCAGTGGAGAAGAGAATGATGGCGAACACACGGATGAGAAGGCGCCTACCAAACTCCGGCGTATCAATAGCCTTCCTAGCGGTCACAGAGAAATCGGCCTCCTTGGTATTATTGTTTTCGGATACATACAGAAAAACAGCATATGTGATTCCTGTTGCTATGGAAAAAACCCCCGGGCACACGAAGGCTGAACGCCACCCCATATGATCAATTAGAAAACCTGTGAGAAGCGCCGAACAAGCCACCCCCATGTTACCGAAAATCCCGTTAATGGCGAGAGGGACTCCGGTCTCCTTGCGGTCTTGTATGACAAGTGCAAGACCGACCGGATGATAGATGGATGCAAAGAGTCCAATGGCAAAAAGGCCGATTGCGATTTCGACCGGTGATTCTGAAAATGCAGTGAGTATGGAACTCAAACCGATGCCGATATAGAAGACAAGCATCATACCCTTGCGGCTCCACTTGTCAGCGATCCATCCTGCGGGTACTGCACACACCCCGAAAGCCACGAAACCCGGCGTGGCATATGGGATCAGTGCCGCATAGCTCATACCCCATTCATGTGATAGGGTGATTGCCGCAACCGTTGCAAAAATCAACATGAAAAGGTGATCGTAAAAGTGGCCGATGTTCAGAAAAATGAAGTGGATTCTATTTGCCATGATCCCTCCTTATGAATTAAACAATAACAAAGAACCAGAACATCCTGCTATCGCTATGAAGACAAATTGTGTCGAAAACCAGACAAAGACCGAATTGACTGATCCTGCAGAAGAGATCACAAGCATTTCCCAAGCTGTAGTGGCAATGGCCAAGGATTTCTCGAACGGTCACCTGATCCCATTTCACCGGCATGCTCGTTCGCAGCTATTGTATGCTTCTTCAGGCGTCATGACTGTGACAACGGCAAACGGGATATGGGTTGTTCCTCCTCTTCGTGCCGTGTGGATACCAGCCCTTACCGAGCATCAGATCAGATGCTCCGGCACTTTGTCGATGCGCACGCTCTATATTAAACCTGCATTCGCACCCAAGTTGGGGAAAGAGTGTTGTGTGTTAACAGTTCCGCCGGTACTGAGAGAACTTATTCTTCATGCGACAACATTGCCGCAACTATACATGCCTGATAGTCTTGAAGAGAGGGTTATGAATGTTATACTCGACTTGGTTCAGATTCTGGAAATTGCACCTCTGGATCTTCCGATACCGAAAGATGCCCGGCTTCATAAGATATTTGTAGGACTAACAGAAAATCCGGCAGATAAACGTTCACTGGAGGACTGGGGTAAGGCCGTTGGGGCTACAAGTCGAACTCTCACCCGGCTTTTCAGGTCTGAGACGGGGATGAGTTTCATGCAGTGGCGGCAGCAGGTAAGAATTTTGGAGGGTTTAAGAATGCTGGCAAGGGAAGAGCCTGTTACAACGGTTGCTCTGGACCTTGGTTACGAAGACCCAAGCGCATTCATTGCGATGTTTAAAAAGGCTCTTGGTAGGACGCCCGGCCGGTATTTCAAGGGGTGAACATTTGTCTGACAGTAGAAGGTATGGTGGCTGAAGAATATATGATCAGTTTTTCTCCTTTCATCAATTATAGGATTCCCGTATAGGTACTCCCACCAACCATCCAACCTCTATCCAGGAGGTTGTCTAAGTCAAAACAGCTCAATATGGCGGGAAAGACCGATATTCAGATTATCAAGGAAGGCCTGTCCGTCCACGGACTTGCAGCATACGACGGATCGCTTTCGACAATCGTAGCGGCATACATCCAGAATCTGGAGATCGAAATAGATACCGACGAAAGGCATGCAAAACCGGGCGTTTTTGAAATATTGAAGACCCTGGAAAAGAAAGGCGTTTGTGCATTGGGTCTCCTGACAGGAAATATCGAGAAGGGCGCGAAGCCTTCCCTTTGATCCATCTGTTCAGCGCGTAAGATTGCGGAAAGGATAATCTAATTCCGTGATATGGGTTGGTGGGATGACCTTTGCGACCAGTGTTCCAAAAAGGCTGCCGGGCTACGAATGCCCTGCACCCGTGCGGAGCTGATATGCCGGATGATTATTTTTGCGCATTCTCCGGGTGACCAAAGCTCCGTGTCAACGGTCATGTCATAGGTGTTCCCCTCGTGTACGTGGAGCGCTGTAAACCTAGCCAAACCAATCTGCCTGTCGCCTCTCTCCCTTTCCCTTTTCTCGAGCATTTCAATAGAACAGAGGACGCCTATGAAATGAAATTCGAAGGGAGAGAAGAGTTCATAACAGGCATTCGACCAGGTCCTGTCAAGCAACACATGGTCGATGATGAGGTTCAGCCCGGATTCGCAAAACGTAGCACAGGCGCGATGAAAACCTCTTATGATTTTGTGGCCCAAGGGGGAAACGGTAATACCCACTTCGGGCGCGTTCTTGTGCATGGGCACCCAAGTGAATGCCTGAAGTCTTGACGGATATCTGCACTTGCATTTGGGCGGGATCATACCAAATACGGTGTCAATGCCCAAATGCATATGCGGATCCTTGAGAAGGCTCTGAAGTTCTTTGGCAATGGTGGATTTCCCGGAACTGGATGCACCATTCAACAAGATGATTCTTCCCTCTGTCATGCTTTTGGTCTCCCCCCGTTTGGCTCCAAGGACAACATGGGAGCCGCTCGGAATCTTCAAAGGACAACAGGGACATTTTTGTATGCTAAACGAAAAAGACGGGTCTCAGCACGCTCCAGTCCGCAAGGTTCAGGGCTTATGAACGACGGACGGTGTGAACACGGAGCCGTTCAGAAGATAGCCGGATGCAAAAGCGGCCTTAGGCCAATTGAGGCGCTTCTTCAGCGATCTCCACAGCCGGCCCCTCGATCAGCTTAACCGCCAGTCCGATGAGGTAAATCACACCGAAAAACCAGTAAACCAACGATACCGTCAAAAGGATTTCCCAGCTCATTTCGGAACCCCCTTTGATCAAAAAGTTGTTGACATAATATAATATATGAATCATCCTTAGAAATGTAAATATCCAAAAAAAGCACTCATAATGCCTATTTATTATTGGCATATGTAATACCTATTTTATGCCAATTTAATGCACGCATAAAGTAACATTTCCGAAGGATGCCATGAGTAGAAATGAGACGGCTGCTTCGAGGAAGTATAGCGGCTCTTTTAAGAACCCAAAGGAGGAACTTGCTCGTCTGTGGCGAATCCCGTTTAGTGATGAAACCGACCCCTCAAAGGTCGTCATTGCACTCAGGGAGCGCATCAAGGAGTTAAACTGCCTTTATGGGATAGCACAGTTGGCCGAATTCCATCCCTATTCGTTGAGAAAGCTCTTTCGGGAACTCGTCAATTTCCTGCCCCATTCATGGCAATACCCCGAGATCACCTGCTCCCAGATCGTTTTCAGGGAAAAGACGTACAAGAGCAGGCGATTTAAAAGCAGCGAGTGGCGGCAATCCTCCAGGATTTTCATTTATGGTGAACCGGTGGGGGAAGTGACCATGTTCTATGTTGAAGAAAGACCAACTGCCGATGAAGGACCGTTTCTCAGGGAGGAACGCGCTTTACTGGATGCCGTGGCTGAACGGATTGGCACGGTCGCAAAGCGGATTTCTGCCGAAAAAGAACTCGAGAATAGCAACAGACAATTGACCGTGGAACGGAAAGCCCTGGAAGAGAGCAACATTGCGCTCCGAACGGTCCTTTCAAGAATTGAAGAAGAGAAGCAAGAGATCTACCGGAATGTCCAAGTTAATGTAGACAAAGTCCTGATGCCCATTCTTAACGCTTTAGCTATGGATTTGCCCAAGACCCATTTGAAATACGTGGACATGCTCAGGACGAACTTGGAGGAGGTCGCCTCTCCTTTCGTCAGCCATTTGTCAAATACCTACCTATCCCTGACACCGACAGAGGTCAGTATCTGCAACATGATCCGGAGCGGCATGCGAAGCAAAGAGATTGCCCAGATCCGGGGCGTATCAGTTTCCACCATTAATCGCCACCGTGAACATATCCGAAAAAAGCTCGGAATCACAAACAGCGACGCTAATCTCGTGACCTACCTCCAATCAAATATGTGGAAGGGAGAGATTTAAATTCGTTTCATTTGCCATTTAGGCGAAGCAACATATGGTCTGTTCGCAGAATGCTTGAACCTATCCTTGAAAATAGCAATACCACCTATTTGAGATGGACCCAAGGGGAACATCACCTGTATATACCTGAGATTCGTCAACCGAAACCCGTCTCTGCCGGAATCCTGAAGGAGGTGCCCCACTGTCAACTGCCATCCCCGGGGAAGCAAAGCAAGGCGGCCGTCCGCACCGCTCACCGAAAATCGGTTCAACCGTCGATAAACGTGTTTCGACAGGCGCCGACCCCTGAGGATGAGAATGCGTGGCTACCGGTTTCGTCCTCGTAAACGCCGACCATGAAGCCGGCATTGTTGATACCGTAGACTCGGCTGTTACCTGCTGTGGAAGGGGCATCCACGCGGGTACAGGTTAGCCCTTCATCGGTACTCAAAAATCCGTGGCGGCCAATGTCGTCAACAAACCGTCCCACAATGTGCCCTGAATCGTTGATGCCGAGCACTGCCGTATCCCTGGTGGCGCCGGGACAGTCAATGGGAAGGCAGGTAACCCCTCCATCGGTGCTCAGGAAACCGTGCCCTCCGGCTTCGTCCTCGTACCGCCCCACCATATGCCCCTTTTCGTTGATGTCAAAAAGTTGGGTCTGTTCCGTTACACCGGGGCAATCCATGGGGATGCAAGAAGCGCCGCCATCGGTGCTCAAGAATCCATGAGCGCCGGATTCGTTCCTGAAATATCCGACAATCCGCCCCTGTTGGTTGATGCCGACAGCCACGGTGGTCGAGGCGCCGGGGCAATCGATGGGCATGCAGGTGGCGCCGCCGTCGGTGCTCAGGAATCCATGGCCTCCGTTTTCGTCGATATACCGCCCCACCACATGCCCCTGGTTGTTTATGCCTATTGCCAAGGTGTTCTCGGCACCGGGACAATCAAGAGGCGCACCCGCAATGCTCCCGGCGGCGGTCATGAATCCATGAGCGCCGGCTGCGTTGTCGTAACGTCCGACGATTTGGCCTGAATCGTTGATGCCGAATGCATAACTGCCTTCCGAATCGCCGGGAAAATTAATTGAGGTACACGGCTGGGAAACCGTGTTGGCAGCATCATCCGAGCAACCCAAAGAGATGATGAGCAAAAGGCACAGAATGGCAATTGTCTTCATGTTTTTTCCTCTTGCTTGTCCTGTTTCCATGAAAGTCCAACCTGAGGATCCAATTTCATTCGTCGTCAAGAAAGTCGAGTGCCATCTCAGCCAATTCTTCGGGGTCTTCCGCGGGTTGGGTAAGGTCAAGGATGAGATTTGAGAAATCATCGGCAATACTGATGATTGCCTGACCCAATTTCTTTGTGGAACTCAAAGCCAGTTTCAGATTCGTCAGTTGTTCTTGTGTTAGATCTTGCTCATAGCTTTCCAGGTTGAGATCATCGCAGTTTTGACCGTTTACAAGACAGGAACAGTTTAAAGCACCCAAATTTCCGCCTCCGGACGTTCCATTATAGTAAAATGATTCGGAATTAAAAATGCCGGTGCTCGTTCCACTCGAAAAACAGGACAATATTGTTGCACCATTCAAGGCGGCGGACGCTGATCCTTCAAAGGCGGGAGCAGCCATAAGCCACAAGTGACCCGGGTGACCGAAATTGTGCTGTTGGGCGAAGCAGACATTTACCGTGGCATCGTCCACCGTCAATTCTCCGCAGTCAACGAAATACATCTCATTATTTTCCGGCGGGTAAGGCGGGTTCTGGTTGGACGTAATCCCAAAAAAAGCCGTTTCGTTATTGAAACTGAGCACGAACGTTTCCACATTATTGTTGAAATTCTGTCCCAGTTGCGGAAGACCGTAATCATCATCCTGGTTGAAATAAAAAACAATTTCATTGCCGTTTATGGAATAATTGCAGTAGCTTTTGCTGTCGCCTTGGTCGTTGTATTGATATGGAAAACAAGTGCCATTTGGATTCCAGTTTACGGAGTTGGCATTTTTGAACTCTAAGGAATACCAGTCGAAATAAGGGCTGCACACGGAACAATCATCATCGTCATCCGTACAATACAAATTCTGATTCATTGTGTCGCTGGTGCATGTGTCGGTCGCCGTGGACGATGAGGGGTAGCTCACAAACATGCATGTGAAAAGAAAAAATAATGTCAGTAGGAATGATAAATATCTCATGCTGGCTGAACCTCCTGAGCAACCGGATTTAAGACAAAAGCAAGAATCGGTACAAATGTGATTCCCAGCGTCTGCATCAACCGTGTCAAATCCTACTGAAATTGTCAAGATATGGGTGTGATGATAAGACATTGCTTTTTTCAAGCAAAATCAAAAATCGCCAACCACAATATATGGTTGTAGAGGCTAAGGGATAGATCTCAGAAATGGCCTGAGCCATCGAATGCTCAGAACTCTGAAAGTCAAAGATTTGTTATCTTATTGGAAGGGTAGGGAACAAAAAAAGACCGTCAAAAGGCGGCCTTCTTAGATGTTAATTTCGTGTAACGTAACGCTACATTTTTTTGATTTCTGGAGTAGCTGTGGAGTAGGTGCATAGGGCAGAATAAACCGGACAGAATCTGAGATAAATTCCCCTACACTTTCCGCTAGCAAAGTTGAAGGAGAGTGAAATGGGAAAACGAAT
>JANQDY010000114.1 GCA_028278625.1 Thermodesulfobacteriota bacterium | reverse complement strand
CATCTACAACGGGACATATGACGAAGTTTTTCAAACCTACAAAGCGGCAAGTTTAGAGGGATCTTGAGGAATTTTATTAACAAACCGGTAATGCTCCCTTTACAACTATGCCTGCCTTCCGGATTCAGAAATTTGCCAATATCCAAATGATCCGCACACGGCTTGGAAAGGTTCTCAAACAGTTTTCCCCTTAGATCTTAACCATTGCTTCATAGTAACCAATCTTGAGTACGCGCGCGATCCGGATGGCGCAGATCCATTGAGCAGCAGAACCAACCCCAGATGTTTCGCCCAGACTATAACCAGATGGGATACTATTATCAGAGAACGGAAATTAGAAGCCGAGGAAGTCTGCGCTATTAACTATGTTGTAAAGACAAGGGCGCGGAAGTACATCGCTTCCGTCAACCAAGCCTGGCTTTATCCGGAAAAATACCTGCCGCCGGATCCATGGCAGTCCGCCCGTACGGTTTTGTTACCGCCCGAAAAGGGACTACAGCATATCAGGGGAGAGATTTATGTTGGCGGCAGAGATGGCGGACTAGCTTGGTATCAGGATGAATTCGGGCGCCAGCACACTAGCCGAGAGAATAGGGATGATCCGGTCCGAAAATATTCAGTAAAACAAAGGAACCAAATTTTACTGAATGCAATTCATGAAATCTTCGGCTTCGCGAAAGGCAAGGATTGGGATGATTTTCGAAAAGAGCTAAGCGACGATAAGATAAAAGAACTCTATGGAGTTGTGGGTGGGCTTTGGAATCCGGACACTGAGATTATGTCCCTTTTACCTAAACCCGACGATACAGTGTCTGCTTTATACAGCGGAACCATTGATCCCCGAACAGCACCTTTTACTATCAGCGCCTATTCCCTATATGTGGATAGAATTATAATGATTTCACCTTTTATGAACCCCAGAGCCATGAACAAGGATTTTAGCCCTTATGAATCGCCTGCCAAATACCATAGTGATACCATTAAAAACGTTCTTTTGATGATACAATTAACGCCCCTAATCGAAGCCGGCATAGTGGAAATGATACCCAATCCTTTTGATTTTGATCCGTATTTTCGAAAACGTGTATTTAGGATGGCAGAAGCTAGGCTAAAGGGGAGAGGGCCAAACAAAGAGGATGTCAAACAAGGCACTAAACTAATGCGTGACGATCTTCAAAGGTCAATATTAGATTTGCCTCCTGATATATTGAGACATCAAATCCGATCGGCTATTCCAGATTTATCTGAAAATAAAATTCAAGCCACAATTGAATACATGCGAAAGGTAAGAGAACAAGATCCGTTAGCCCCCCTTCGACCTATAAAATCCGGTGAAAAAGGCGAGCAGTTTCAAATTTCTAACTTAAGTGGGAATCTTGAACTGTCTTTATTTCTGGCCCAAGTGACCGGTTCTTATATTTATACTGATGTTAAATTTAGATGGCGTGAATTTGAATCGTGCGTAAACACAACACCAGAAGAAAAAGATTTTGACCCATGGGCTCCAGTTGTACAGGCGCTTAATAGTTTTCATTTTCTCATGCATATAGGGATCGCTCCTGAATTCTTATGCCAAATCAAAGAACAAGGTACTCTTTCTGAACTTATAAATATTTTTCGTCGTATCTGTAATTCAGCACGAAATTTAAAAGACCCTAACGACGCTCAAACTGAAGCAAAAGAGCTAGCTTATCAAATTCATAACATTGATATGAAATGGATTTGGAATGAGATTGATAAAAATTATGAAAGTTTTTCACAACAAAATTATTCCCAAATGAAGCATTACAAAGCGACAGTGCCGGTTAATTTTTTGATTCCACATAACGGTATAAGCTCAAATACGATAACTCAAATGATATTGACTCACGGCTTTAATACTCTCTATTGGAGAGAGGTTCCCTTTGGGGCATTTATAGACACCGAAAGCATAAAACCGATTTAAAAAGCTCCCAAAATGGAAAAAACGGGGTGATATAAACTACAAGTCGAAAATGAGATTTTGTGATGCAACCCTCGTCTTTTTGAATTCGTCGAAAAGAACTGATTTACGGCTATTAGCAATAAGGCCAAGATGCGTTCAGGAGAAAATCGAAACAATCACTGAAAAAGAATAGAAGGCCATGACCTCAGCTCTAAAGCCGTGCCCCTCAAGTTGTCCATTTCAACTCAAAGATTATTATCCTATTCGTGAATCGCTCTCATGCTCGGAAAATTGTTGATACAAAATCTAAGCACGAGTTGTGATACGACTTTTTATCCCGGCGTCGCCGATTTTTGTGAAAGCAGCCATGAAACAAGGGCTTTTTCCTTGTGTCCCATGAGTCGGTACGTAGCGTAGGCCGGAAATGTGTTCGTTATGGTGAATGGTGAGGGGGCGCGGTTTGCGACACCACCCCCGGTTCCCACGGGGGAGCGCGGGAACCGGGATTGGTGTTGGTCGGGTATTTAGAGGGTTGCCGCAATCACCATTTTCTGAACCTGGCTGGTTCCTTCGTATATCTGAGTGATTTTGGCGTCGCGCATCATCCGTTCCACCGGATATTCTTTCACATAGCCGTAACCGCCCAAAAGCTGCACCGCGTCGGTGGTGACCTTCATGGCCGTCTCCCCTGCAAAGAGTTTGGCCATGGCCGATTGGCGGACCGCTTCCTTGGGGAGGCGATCCAGATTCTTGGGGAATTTCTCAAATACGCTGGCGGCCTTGTAGACGAGCTGCCGGGCCGCTTCCACTTGGGTGGTCATGTCGGCCATCATCCATTGAAGACCCTGAAATGAAAAAAGCGGTTTGCCGAACTGGGTCCGCTCTTTGGTATAGGAAACCGCATAATCCAGGGCCCCCTGGGCGATTCCCACCGCCTGGCTGGCCACCGGTATTCGGGTGATGTCAAGGGTTTTCATGAGGGTGTGAAAACCGGCGGTCTCTCCGCCCAGAAGGTTGGCCGCCGGTACGCGGACATCCTCCAGAATGATCTCAACGGTGGAGGAGCTTCGAACGCCCATTTTTTCTTCATGCTTTCCGATGCCGAAACCGGACATCCCCTTTTCAACCACGAAAATGGCGGTGCCCTTGGGACCTGCCACGGAAGGGTCGGTCTTGGCGGCGATGCAGATCACATCCGCCACGTCCGCGTGGCTGATAAAGATCTTGCTGCCGTTGATCACATAATGGTCACCGTCCTTTACGGCCTTGGTCTTGAGACCGGATACGTCGGAACCGGCGTTCGGTTCCGTGAGCCCGAAGGCGACCAGGTGCTCTCCGGTGGCCAGTTTGGGCAAGTATCGCTGCTTTTGTTCATCGCTGCCCGCCAGCAGGATGGGCATGGTGCCCAATTCGTGAACCATGAGGATGACGGATGTGGATGCGCAGGCCTTGGCAATCTCTTCCACGATGAGGCAAAGGGATAACAGGCCCATTTCAGATCCGCCGAATTCTTCCGGAAAATCGGCACCGAAAAGGGCATTTTCCCGAAGGATCTCCACCATGTCCCAGGGAAATTGAGCCTTTTCATCCCTCTCCGCGGCACCCGGGGCGATCTGTTCCTTGGCAATCCGCCTAATGGTGTCTTTCAGCATTATTTGTTCTTCAGTCAGTTCGTAAGACATGTTTCCTCCTTATGGGTGTCAAATGGTCCTCCATGGTTTTCAATCGGGGGTTTTCCGAAGGATGGTTTAAGGCATCGCCATTCTTTGATGTGATACCACTTGATTTCCCGGAAAGTCAACGCCACGGAAAACAAGCTGGCTATTGACATGGAACCCTTTCTATTCTAAAGTCACTCCCATTAATAAATGAGCCTTCATTCATTATCGCATTTTTGTTCAGAGAATTCAAATGATAAAACAGATTCAAGAAAGCCCCTTGTACCGGATTGCCAACGCGCGAAGCATGGCTTTTTTCGGCGCATCCAACAATGTCTCCAGCATGGGAACCCATCTGCTCATGTCGGCCCTGGCGGCCCGTTTCAATGGCGCCGTCTATCCGGTACACCCCAAGGAAAAACGTGTTTTGGATTTGCCGGCCTACCAGTCCGTGATGGATTTGCCGGAAATCCCAGACCTGGCGGTGATCGTCCTGCCGACGTCAATCGTCAACCAGACCCTTAATGCCTGTGGACAAAAAGGGATCAAACAGGCCGTGGTGGTTTCAGGCGGTTTCAAGGAGATTGATGGGAAAGGCCTTGAAATGGAGTTGGCACTTAAAGAGATTGCGGCTGCCCATCAAATGAAAGTCCTGGGGCCCAACTGTTTGGGGGTTGCAAATCCCCATCAAAACATCAACACCACCTTTATTCCCAACGAAGGAGATGCCGGTTTCATCGGTCTTGCTTCCCAGAGCGGCAGCCTCGTGACCCAGATGTTCGAATACCTCTCCGGTTTCGACCTGGGTTTCAGTACGGCATTCAGCGTGGGAAACGAGGCGGTTCTGGATATTGTGGATTGTATGGCCTATCTGGGGGCCTGCCCTCACACAAAGGTGATCGCCCTCTATATAGAAGGGATAAAAAGGGGCCGCGCTTTCATGGAGGCGGCAAGGGCCATTGTGCCCCAAAAACCGATAGTGGCCTATTATGCCGGCGGCTCGGGGGCCGGCAAAGCCGCGGGCTTTTCACATACCGGGGCCATGGCCGGACCCGATGAAGTCTATGACGGCATGTTTCGCCAGGCGGGCATTATTCGGGCCAGATCCGTGGAGGAGATGTTTGACTTCTGCTGGGTGCTGGGGGCCCTGCCGCGGGCCCGGGGAAACCGGGTTGTCATCCAGACCCACTCAGGGGGGCCCGGGGCCGCCGCGGCGGACGCCTGTGGAAGGTCAGGGCTTGAGCTGTCGAACCTGTCCCAGGAAACGCTGGAGAAACTGGGGCCTTACGTCCCTGCAACGGGGAGTGTGGGAAATCCGGTGGATCTGACCTTTTCAAGAGACTACAGCTCCTTTTTCACCCGGATTCCCAAGATTCTCCTGGAGGAGGAGAATGCGGACATCCTGATGATCTATTTCCTGAGCCCTAAACCGGTGGTGGAAAGAATTATGAAAAGCATGGGCGTTGGTGAAGAAGAGATGCCGGTTCAGCTTTCTAAGCTAATGGAAGGTAATGGGATTCAGCTTTCGAACCTCCGGAAAACCCAAAACAAGCCGGTTATCGGATATACCTTTCATCACTTTGAATCACCCCTGTTGAAGGAAATGATCAGACACGGTATCCCTGTTTTCAGGGGAGCTGAAAGAGCGTCCCGGGCCGCGGCTGCACTGGCGGCCTATGGGCGTATTAAAGGGGATGGTTGACCGATGGGCTTGGCCGCCGGAACCGTGGCCATGAACCGCGGTTGAACCTATGAGGAGCGTCATGGGAAAATCCGTAAGCGTTGAAGATTTGATGATCCAAAGCGGGGTCAAGTTCGGGACCAGCGGGGCCCGGGGGTTGGTCTCCGAGATGACCGATGAGGTCTGCTATTTGTACACCGCTGCTTTCATTCAGCATCTTGAAGGTTCAGGGGAGCTGACCGGAAAGGGCGGGGTGGCCATTGGCGGAGATCTGAGGCCCAGCACGGACCGTATCATGCTGGCGGTTGCCAAGGCCGTCTCAGACAATGGGTAC
The DNA here is from genome assembly GCA_028278625.1 of Thermodesulfobacteriota bacterium. The sequence goes on along the minus strand of JANQDY010000114.1, from coordinate 45,127 downwards.
ATCCCCGTGGGATGCGGAAAGGTCCCTTCCCCGACACTGGCCTATTACGGGCTCATGGAGCGCATGCCGACCATCATGGTGACCGGGAGCCATATCCCCGATGATCGAAACGGCATCAAATATACCCGGAAAGAGGGTGAAATCCAAAAATCCGACGAGGCCGCCATAAAGGGGCGGGAGGTTTTATCCCCTGACGGACTATTTGACGGAAATGGGTATTTCAGGGAAAGCCCTGGGCCCTTAAAAGCGGAACGTCATGCAACGGACATGTACGTGGCCAGATACCTGGATTTTTTTCCACGAGATTGTCTAAAGGGAAAGAACATCGGTGTTTATGAGCATTCCGCCGTGGGGCGGAGCCTCATGAAGGAGATCCTGTCCGGCCTGGGGGCCCAAGTCCGGTCCCTCGGGTTTTCAAAAGGATTCGTTCCGGTGGATACCGAGGCAATCAGGGGGGAAGATATCGCCGCCGCCGAAAGGTGGGCCGCGGAATACGGTTTTGATGCCATCGTATCAACGGATGGCGACAGTGACCGGCCGCTCATCAGTGATGAAAAGGGAAGGTGGCTGCGGGGTGATGTGGCGGGGATTTTGGTGGCAGCCTATCTGGGTGCCGATGCCGTGGTAACGCCCGTATCGTGCAATACGGCCCTTGAAAAATGCGGTTGGTTTAAAACGGTGTATCGAACAAGAATCGGATCCCCCTATGTCATAGAAGGGATGGACCGGGCCCTGGAAGATGGCTTTAAGCGGGTGGTGGGTTATGAAGCCAACGGCGGGTTTTTGACGGCTTCCGATTTTTCCGGTTACGGCAGGACCCTTTGGGCCCTGCCGACGCGAGATGCGGTCATCGTCCATGTGGCAATTCTGCTGCTGTCAATCGAGAAGGGAAAAAGCATCGGTCAATTGACGGAGGATCTGCCCCAGCGGTTCACCCACAGCGGCCGGCTCACGGATTTCCCCACGGCCAAGAGTCAAAAAGCCCTTCGAGGACTCATGAGCGGCGATTTTGAAAAGGACCGGCGGGCTATTGAAACCGCCTTCGGTTCCCATTTTGGCAAGCTTAAGGGAATTGATGCCACCGACGGCCTTCGCATGACCTTTCTGAACAAAGAGATCGTTCATCTGCGGCCATCGGGCAATGCCCCGGAATTTCGCTGCTATAATGAGGCGGATAGACCTGATAGGGCCCATGAGATGAATGACATCTGTCTTAAGATCATGGCAGGGTGGCGATGAACGATTCTAATCCTTCCAGCCGTGAAGACCGATCAGGTTCACGAAACGGCAGCCACCAAGGTTTTCCTGACGGTACTTTCCCTTCTGTTTGGTGATGCGCATCAGCTCCTGACTGGTTCTGTCCCCGATGGGGATGACCAGCCTTCCCCCTTCGGCCAACTGGTCCAGAAGTGGTCTGGGGATGCGGGGGGCACCGGCAGTGACCATGATGGCATCATAGGGTGCGTGATCCTCCCAACCCAGTGTGCCGTCAAAGGCTTTGAAAAGCACATTGTTGATTTCGAGATCCGCAAGGGTGGTTCGGGCCTTGACCATGAGAACCCGAATCCGTTCCACGGTGTAGACTTTTTCCGAGAGCTCCGCCAGAATCGCCGTCTGATACCCGCTGCCCGTACCGATTTCAAGCACTTTTTCATCTCCCGTGAGCTTCAGCGCTTCGGTCATGAGCGCCACCATGTAGGGTTGAGAAATGGTCTGCTTATGGCCGATGGGGAGTGGATGATCATTATAGGCTTCGCCGGTTAAGGCTTCATCCACAAACCGGTCTCTGGGGATTTTTCCCATGGCACCGAGGACGCGCTGGTCCTTTATGCCGCGGGAAATCAACTGTCCTCTGACCATTTTCTCTCTGGCCACACGGTAATCGGGTTTCAGGTTCATGGGCGTTCCTCTTTGCTGACCATATTGGAGGCAATCCAAAATATTAGCACAAAATGAATTCCGTTGTAAAACCCTTTTGAAGTTATGACCCAACAGCGTATTGACAACCCTCTTGGAAGGTGATACGTTCCAACTTTTTCAACAGTGGCACGTGCGGGTGCATATAACAATGAGGAATTCCATGAACTTTCAAGAACTCATCACGGACCTTCAGCAGTACTGGGCCGACTACGGGTGCATCATCCAACAGCCCTACGACCTTGAGGTTGGCGCGGGGACGTTTAACCCGGCAACCCTATTGCGGGTGCTGGGCCCCGAACCCTGGTCCGTCGCCTATGTGGAGCCTTCCAGACGGCCCACGGACGGCCGGTACGGGGAAAATCCCAACCGTCTGGGCCACTATTACCAGTACCAGGTGATCATCAAACCCTCTCCCATGGACATCCAGGAAGTCTATCTGGGTAGCCTCAAATCCCTGGGGGTTGATCCGCTGGAGCACGATATCCGTTTTGTGGAGGATGACTGGGAATCTCCGACCCTGGGAGCCTCCGGACTGGGTTGGGAGGTGTGGCTCGACGGCATGGAGATTACGCAGTTTACCTATTTTCAGCAGGCAGGGAGTATTCGGCTGGACCCCATCAGCGTTGAAGTGACCTACGGTCTTGAGCGTATCGCCATGTATATGCAGGAAAAGGAGAGCGTCTATGATCTCATGTGGAACGATCAATTGACCTACGGGGATGTTCACCAAAAGGGCGAGTGGGAGCTTTCCGTCTACAATTTTGAAATGGCCGACGTGGAAATGCTGCTGGACGTGTTTCACAAATATGAACAGGAAGGGTTGAAAGTGGGTGCCGCGGGTCTTGTGCTCCCGGCTTACGACTACTGCCTCAAATGTTCCCACACATTCAACCTGCTGGACGCCCGGGGCGCCATCAGTGTCACGGAACGGACCCGGTATATTGACCGGATCAGACATCTGGCGCGACTCAGCGCCAAGAACTATCTGGCCCAGCGGGAGGAAATGGGATATCCCCTTATCAATAAACAATAACGGATGACGATTATGACGGCTGAGTTGCTTTTGGAGATCGGGACTGAGGAAATTCCCGCAGGGTATCTGGAAAACGGCCTTAGTGAGCTCAAGAGACTGGCTGAGGAATGCTTGATAGAGAATCGAATCAATCTGGCGGGCCGTATCCATGTTTACGGCACGCCGAGACGCCTGGTACTGACGGGTACGGGTGTTTCAAAAAAACAGGAGGACCTGGTCAAGGAGGTGACGGGTCCCCCCAAAAAGGTGGCATATGATCAAGAAGGTTTGCCCACCAAGGCGGCGGAGGGTTTTGCCAAAAAGCAGGGAGTATCCGTTGATGAACTGAAAACCATCACCACCGACAAAGGGGAATATCTCTTTGTGAAGCAGGAGATTTTAGGCAGACCGACCCAGGATATCCTGTCTGAGCGGTTGCCCGGGATCATCGGTGAGATCCCCTGGCCCAAATCCATGAGATGGGGAGATGTGGGGTTTCCGTTTGTACGGCCGGTCCATTGGATTCTGTGTCTTTTTGACGGGGGGGTGGTTCCCTTTGAAGCGGCCGGTGTCAAAAGCGGCGGCACGACCCGGGGGCATCGGTTCATGGCCCCTGATACGGTAACGGTTGAAAGCATTGCCCATTACCGGAAGGTTTTGGAAAATGCTTCCGTGGTACTGGATCCCGAGGTGCGCCAGCAGGTCGTATTAAAGGCCGCAACGGATGCGGCGGCCGGCGTTGGCGGCGTTCCGGCGGATGATCCGGAATTGGTGGGGATAAATGCCAACCTCACCGAGTACCCCACCGCCGTGTGCGGGAGTTTTGATGAATCCTTTTTGAACCTTCCCGATGCGGTTCTGATCACGGCCATGCGAGAGCATCAGAAGTACTTCGCGGTATACGATCATAAGGGCTCCCTGATGCCCAATTTCGTGGCAATCAACAACACCAGGACCAGGGATGAACAGGTGGTCTGCCGGGGACATGAACGGGTGTTGCGGGCCAGGCTGTCGGACGCGGATTTTTTCCTGAAGGAGGATCGCAAACGACCGCTGCCGGATCGTCTGGAAGACCTGAAACAGGTGATATATCAGGCCCAACTGGGCACGTCCCATGCCAAGGTGATGCGGATCGAAGCTTTGACCGAGGCTATTGCATCCCATGTGCTAAGCGAGCAGGTAGACCTTGCCAAACTCACGGCCCGGTTGGCCAAATGCGATCTGGTGACCCATATGGTCATTGAATTCCCATCCCTTCAAGGGGCCGTGGGAAAGGCCTACGCGGAGATGGAAGGGTATGACCAGGCGGTCTGTTCAGGCATTTACGACCACTACCTGCCTCTGAAAGCGGGCGGCACCCTTCCGGAACCGGGCATCGGGGCTGTGGTGGGAATTGCCGACCGCTTGGACACCATTTCAGGATGTTTTGCCGTGGGCCTTGAGCCCACCGGAAAGGCAGACCCCTTTGCCCTCAGAAGGCATGCGCTGGCCATCATACGGATCATGGAGGATACCCGCTGGGATCTCTCTTTCAAAGCGCTTGTAGAAAAGGCCCTCTCCCTTTTAGCGGATGACATTGAATTTGAGGCCCATGAGACATTTGGGCGGATCATTTCCTTTATTCGGGAACGGTACAAAAACATGATGTTGCGGTCCGGTTATGCATCGGACCTGGTGGAGGCGGCCCTTTGCGGCGAATTCGATCGCATTTTGAGCCTTCGTCCCAAAATGGAGCAGCTGAAGGAATTCACGCTGTCATCGGATGAATTCGCCCCCCTGGCCCTCACCTTTAAACGGGTGAACAACATCATCAAGAAGCAGGAAAGCGCCTTTCCCGTTGATCCTGCCAGTTTCATTGAAGATGCTGAAAAGGAATTGTGGCAGACCTATCAGTCCGTGAAAGACCAGGTTGATGAATGTATAAATAAGAGCGCTTATCTTGAAGCACTGGGGATCATGACCCGGCTCAGGACGCCTGTGGACAATCTCTTCGATCAGGTGGAAATCCTGGGGAAGGATCAGGCCCTCAGGGAAAACCGGGTGGGTCTCCTGCAGCTGATCTCAGGGCTTGTGCTGACCATGGCGGATTTTTCCAAGTTCTCCATATAGACGGCCGTTTAACAAATGGATCACCTGCCTTGCCGTTTTTCGGCGCAGGTGTCCATTTCTTCAAAATTCAACTTGTCCGGGTCACTGGCCCTGGGGCCGTTTCCTTATCTCAATGTGACCTTTATCCCCGTTTATGCGAACAAAATCGCCGTCCTCAATCATCTTCAAAACGTCTTCCTCCGGTGAATGAACAAAGGGCGTATCCGTGATAATGGCGCTGACCGTCACCACGCCCTCGGCGGAAATGTTGATCATTCCCTTGGGAGCATTCTCTCTTTTATAAGCGGCATAGAATTGCCATGAACCGGTTGTGGAGCCCTTTCCGGTTGGGAAAACCAGTATTTTTCCGGCCACGCTTTTGCCTTCCAGATCATGACCGGGTTCCCGGATGATCCCTGTATCCGGGTCCATTCCGCCGGTAAAGGAAATGGCCATGCGGGAGACAATGGCCTCTCCCTCGGCGATCCCTTTGGTTACGGGTTTGGCTTTTATGATCTTCATTTTCTTCCCTCCCATTTTCCTGAGATGGCCGATTCAATGCATTCCAGGGTGGAGCCGAACCAGGTATCCATGCCGCACAGGTTGCCGGCGTAATAGCTGCCCCTGGCGGAGTTAATGGCAATCACCCGAACACCCTGTTCCTTGAGATAGATATGGGGGCCGTCGGCAGCCCCCACATCCGAAATGATGCGGGCACCGGTGGCCTCAATTCGCTCCAGAAGCCCGGACCGCTGGCACAGGGTTTTCACCCATCTGGAGGTGCATATCCACAGCCGGGTATCGTGATGCAGCTTCCTGTCCGCCAGTAGGTCCCCGACTTCATTGATTTCCTGGATGCTGCATTGGGGGCACCCGAAGATGACCATGTCCACTTTTTCTTCGGTACTGGTGGAAATCTCCCTGTAAGCCTGATCCACCTCCTCCTGAACAGGCACCAATTCGGCCCGGGGCGGAGGACTGCCGAAAAAGGCGGCCTCCAGACTTGGTGCCTCCGGGGTGATGCCCACCAGATGGATCAACCCAGGCGCCCCGGTAACGGTGAGCGTATAAAGAATACCTTTAATGCATTCAATGTGAAGGTCAACGGGGAGATTGATGAAAACGGGAATTCTTGAACCCACTGTTTTGCCCAGGCTCCATCCCAGGGCCTTATAGTCGGCCGGGTCGTAATTCTCCAACTCCAATTTGCCGACGTCGATCAGGATTTCACCTTTTCTGTTCTCCTTGAGGTGCATTCCCCATTCGGGGACACTGCCGATGATGGCCGCGGCCAGGGCCCCGTGATCGCCGTCCCGGTTGGAGCGCGCCCCAATCACCGAGTTGGCGAAACATTGACTTCCCGATGAGGCCCAGGCGATGTGGTCGCCGAATCTCGGGACATTTCCCACCAGGTAATGCTGGCAGGTGTAGGTGGGACTGACGCCCAGGCTGTTGATAACCTGGTGAATCCTCTCCTGCCGGGCCTGGTAGACCGTGGGAATTCGTAGCTCGTCGGCCATTTCAAAATCGTACATTTCCGGGTTTTTCGTCGTGAATACCTTGACCCGGGCCCCTTCCTTGGCCAGGTCCTCAAGCCAGTCGATTCCCTCATCCATCATGACCGGAAAGTTGGCGGCGATATGCACGCTGGTAATGGGGACCATCCTCTCGGCGTTGTTGGATTCACCATACGCCTTGAGAATCTCCATGGCCCGCTGCATGCCTCGGCCGCGCTCTCCTTCTAGTATCGCTTTTTCTCTGTCATCTATTTCCATTTATCGTCTCCCTTTACGATCTTGTCATGGGTCAGAACCCCGTAAAAAACGCATGATAGGCAAGAACCGGCATTTAGACCAACCTGGCGATTCTAAACCCTTCCCACAAAGCGCTCATGACATTTCTTGGCGCCACGCAATCCCCGATCTTGTGGGTTTCGGGAATGCCGTTGTTCATTTGGATGACCGTGTCATTCCGGGGGACCAGACCCAAGGCGAAGACCACGCTGTCCGCATGGTGCTGCCGCCGGTTCCCTGCCCGGTCCTCGAAGATGACTCCCGATCCGGTGATTTCCACGACCCTGCTTCCGGTGCGGACATCAACGCCCATAACGTCCATTTGTTCCAGCAAAAAGGCACGGTTCGCCTTAAAGGCATCCTGCATGACCTGGTCCAGGGCTTCCATGACAGTGCAAGCTTTTCCCTGCTGCGCCAGATGCAGTGCCACTTCACATCCGACCATGCCGCCCCCCACCACAACCACCGTGTGCCCGGTCTTTTTCCGTCCCAGCAGAACGTCCGTCGCTGAGACCGTGTTTTCCCTTTCATTGCCGGGGATGTCCGGGATGAGAGGTGTTGCCCCGGCGGCCAACAAAAGCACCTGAGGGTTGGCCCCACGGATCGCATCATCGGTGGCCTTCTTTTTCAATTGGACCTTCACTTTTAGTCGATCCAGTTGTCTCGCAAGATACTTCAACAGGGCCGCCAGATCCTTTTTGAATGCCGGCACCGATGCAGCAATCAGATTACCGCCCAAGGTGTCATTCTCCTCCCAAAGGGTGACCTGATGCCCCCTGATTGCGGCCACCCGAGCCGCTTCCATGCCGGCCGGGCCGCCGCCGACAACCAGCACCTCCTTCTTCTCCCTGGCCTCAACCAGGGCGAACTCCCGGTCCATGCCCACCATGGGATTTACGGCACAACTGGTGTACTTGCCCTGGTAAAGCCGGCCCAGGCACCCCTCGTTGTCGCCGATGCAGGGGCGGATATCCAAAGAACGGCCCTCTTGAACCTTGTGGGGCCATTCAGGATCGGCCAGCAGGGCCCTCCCCAGGCAGATGAAATCGGCCCGGCCCTCCTTTAGAATCTTTTCCGCCAGGTCCGGATAACCGAGTTTTCCCACCGCGATCACCGGGATATTCAGGACCCGCTTTGCCGCCTCGGCCATGTCCACCATCAGGCCCGGCGGTTGGTAGGTGGTGGGATGGGCCCAGTACCATGCCTCGTAGCATCCGGCATCCACCTCTATGGCATGAACCCCGGCCTTTTCCATGATCCCGGCGATCCGGAGCCCTTCATCAATTTTCCGCCCGCCTTTCAGACGGTGTCGCAATCCGAACCGGTAAATGATGGGAAAATCATCTCCCGCCCCTCGCTTTATGGCCCCGATGGCTTCCAGGGCAAACCGGAGCCGGTTTTCAAAACTCCCCCCGTATTTGTCGGTTCGCTGATTCCACAACGCTGTTTGGAATTGGTCCCACAGATAGCCCTCGTGGGCGTGGATTTGAATGGCGTCCACGCCGGCGCTTTTGACCAGCCGGGCCGCCGATTCAAAGTCCTCAACCAGTCTTTGCACCTCTTTGGTGGTTAATGCCCGGGTCTCTGTTTGAGGATTATGAAAATAGGGCAGGACCGAAGGCGCCACCGGCTCCTCCCCCAAAAGCATCTCCGGTGCCACCCGCCCGAATCCGGCGGTCAATTGAACCGCCATTTTGGCCCCGTAGTCATGAATCGCCTCGGCAAGCTCGTTGAGCCGGGCCACATGGAGGAAATCGTTTATCAGCGGAACCTTCTTTTCCATGCTGGTTTCGATTTCCCTGCTGACCCGATTCAGGCCGGTGATGATCAATCCGGTCCCGCCCCGTGCCCGGGCCACATAATGGTCAATCAGTCTTTGGGAAAGGCGGCCGTCATAATCCTGGACCTGTCCCATCCCCATGGGTGCCAGAATAATCCGGTTTTTCAGGGTCATGCTGCCGATCTTTCCGGGTTCGAACAATTTCATTTGTTCACTCCGTCTTTACGATTTAAAGAAAAAAAGATCTTTTCCGGCGTCATGGGCAGGCTTCTGATCATGACGCCCATGGCGTCATGAATGGCGTTGGCGATGGCCGGAGCGGTTGGAATCATGGGCGGCTCTCCGAGTCCCTTTGCGCCATAGGGCCCGTATTCATCATCGGTTTCCACCATAAACACTTTCGTGGGACAGATATCCCTGATGGTTGGAATCTTGTAGTCGGCGAAATCGGCGTTCTTAACTCCCTCTGAACCCATCAGGAGATTCTCCATCACGGCAAAACCGAGCCCCTGAGATAAGACGCCCCCTTCAATCTGTCCTTCCGCACCCAATACATTGATGGCTTTTCCCACATCGTGGGCGCACCAAAAACCGAGAACCTCAACCTGATGGGTCTCCAGATCCACTTCCACCTCGGCAACCTGGGCCGCAAAAGCGTAAGAAGAACTCACGTTGCCGATCCCGGTTTCGGGATCCGGCTGCACCGCATGGGGATCCATGTCCAGGCCTTCCCCTTGGACCGTCTTGCCTTGATTATGCCATCTTTCAGCGATGATTTGGGCGATGGTCAGCGACTTTCCCGGTGATCCGCCAACATGGACCCTTCCTTTTTCCAGAACCAAATCCCCCAAGGGTGCTTCCAGAATTTCGGCGGCGGTCTCAAAAATCTGGGCCCGCGCCTTTTCAGCGGCCATTTTCACCGCATTGCCGTCCTTGACCACCTGGCGGCTTCCAAAGGCCCCTCCGGCAGGCGGCGTCACATTCGGTTGGCCGTGGATGACATTGACATGAGAAAGCGGCACACTCAGTGTTTCGGCGGCGATCATGGCCATGGCGGTGGTGGATCCCTGACCCAGCTCCGCGGTGCCGATCAATACATCCACGCTCCCTCCCGCGGTAACTTTCACCACGGCCGCGGATGTATTGCAGTTTTTTCCATAAAAGAACTTGACGCCCGAGGCCCCATGCATCATGCAGGCCATTCCGATGCCGCGCCGGCGGGTCCCTTCCCTTGACTTTCTCTTCTTCTTTTCCCGCCAGCCGGATTCGGCCACCGCGGTTTCAATGCATTCTTTCAAGCCGCAGCTTTTCACTTGGCAGCCGGAAACGGTCCTGGAATTGGGTCGATTGGCGTTGACAAGCCGGATTTGGACCGGATCCATGTTGAGGGCCCCGGCGATTTCTTCGAGCTGGGTTTCCATGGCAAATGTGATTTGGGGATTTCCATAACCACGGAAAGCCCCCCCATAGACATTGTTGGTATAAACCAGGAAGCCTTCGTACCGAATGTTGGGCACGGCGTAAAGCTGGGCCACCTTGGACCCGGCGTTGGCCATCACAAACTGTCCATGGTTATTGTAGGCCCCATTGTCCACGATCAGCTTTATCTCCCTGGCCATGAGGCGGCCCGATTTGTCAACGCCGCTTTTGATCCATGTTTTTATGGGATAGCGAAGGCGGCTGGATGTAAACTCTTCCCGACGATCGTTCACCACACTTACGGGACAACCGGTATTCATGGATAGAAAGGCGGCGATGCCATCCAATGGATCCATGCCGATTTTGGCACCGAAAGCGCCGCCGATGGGGGCTTGAATAACGGACACCTTGCTTTGGGGAAGGTTCAGCATGGTCGCCAATTCATGCCTCAGATAGTGGGGGCTTTGGCTGTGGGTCCAGACGGTGATTCCGCCCGTTCGATGGTAGTGGGCTACGCACCCCCTGGGCTCCATGCAGGCGTGGGCCTGCCCGGGGGTTTCATAGGTTGCCTGGTGAACAAAGTGGGCCATGGCAAATGCCTTGTCCACATCCCCGAAAACCCGGTGTCCGTGCATGGCGATGTTGTTCTCTTCATCGTGAATTCGGACGGCATCAGGCCCCATGGCCTCCTCAGGGTCGAAAACGGCGGGCAGTTCTCTGTACTCCACCCGAATGAGAGACAAGGCTTCATTGGCTGCGTCCTCGTCCACGGCAGCCACGGCAGCCACCTGATCGCCCACGAAACGGACCCGCTCGTCTTGGAGGATTAAGTTGTTGGGCCTGGCATTGTGATTAAAACAGAACTTCTTTTGCGAGATATCCCGTGCCGTGATGACCGCCCTGACCCCCTGAACCGCCTTTGCTCTGGACGTGTCCACATTGAGGATCTCTCCGTGAGGAACAGTGCTCCTTAATACCTTGCCGGTCAGCATCCGCGGCATCTTCAAGTCTGAGACGTATTCTAGGACCCCCACGGCCTTGGCCATTGCGTCAATACCGGAATGTCGCTGACCCACGATTCTGTGTTCATTTGTCATTTGTCCGTCCCCTCGATCCGATTGTTCTTGTTGCGCTCCCATGTCACGGCCTGCATTTGGCGGCTGCCACAACGGCGTCCATGATCTTCTGATATCCGCCGCAGCGGCACAGGTTGCCGCTTAAAGCGGTTTTGATCTCCCCTTGGCCGGGATTCGGATTGCGATCCAGAAGGGAGGTTGCCGACATGATCATTCCGGGAGTGCAATATCCGCATTGGATGGCGCCATGGTCCATGAAGGCCTTTTGGATGTCGTCGGGCTCTCCCGCCATGCCAAGTCCCTCGATAGTTGTCACTTGGGCACCGTCAGCATCCACAGCCAGGACCAAACAGGCGTTGACCGGGCTGCCGTCCAGAATCACGGTGCAAGCCCCGCACTCTCCGGAATCGCAGCCCTTTTTGGTGCCGGTCATGAGGAGATGATCTCTCAAGAAATCGAGAAGGGTCATGGAGGGCTTTACCAACCCCTCTGTTTCCCGGCCGTTAACGGAAATGGTTATGGATACCTTTTTCATTGGCCTTGTCCTCCGGTTTGTAGTGTACGAAGTGCTGCGCGAGCCTGTTCACAAGCTTGCTTTAACGCCTTCCTGGTCAGGGAATAAACCATCTCGCGGCGGTACAGGGCAGATCCCCTGACATCGGAGATCGGTTCCACGTGGTCCCTGGCAGCCCTGGCCGCCTGGACAAAAGCGGCTTCATCCGCTTTTCCGCCGAGAAGAACTGCTTCGGCCCGGGGGCAGCGCAAAGGGGTGGGGGCCACCGAGGCCAGGGCGATCCTGGCATCAAGGCAGTTTTCCCCACTTCCGTCCAGACGCACCAGGACGGCGACCCCCACAATGGCGATCTCCATGGCCTTGCGGATGCCCAACTTCAGATAGATGCCGGCGGTTTCGGGCTTGGGCTTGGGGATTTGAACGGCGGTCAATGCTTCCTCAGGTTCCCGGACCGTGCGGCCCGGCCCTTTGAAAAAATCGATCACCGGGACAACCCTTTTGCCGCCGTCCGCCCTTTCTAGCATCAGTTCCGCGTCCAGACACAACAAAGGGGGCAGGGTATCCCCCGCCGGGGAGGCATTGCAGATGTTTCCACCGATGGTGCCCCGTTCCCTGATCTGGTGGGTGCCGATGGAAGCCGCACCCTGGGCCAGTATGGGCGCAAGATTCAGTACCGCCGGATGAGTGGCGATGGCGTTGTGTGTGGTCAAGGCACCAATGGAGAAATACTCCCTTTCGTCAATGTGAATGGCATTTAATTGGGGAATTCTTTTCAGGTTCACCACATGGGAAAGGGATGTCTCCCCACGTTTCAATTGCACGATCAGATCGGTCCCGCCCGCCAGAAACGCCGCATTGGGACCGTGTTCACGGCCCAGGGCCAAGGCGTCCGCCAGGCTCTCCGGAGCTGAATAGGTGAAATTTTTCATCTGTTTCCTCTTTCTTCTTTGGCTGTCATAAAGCCCTTTCAAGAGTGGCATCCGCAGGCTGAAGCCAGCCGAGATTTGTAATCTACCTCGGCCATTCGCCACCAGTTGCGGCTCAAAACCTTGCTGCCTCCGACAGAAATGTTTAAATCATGGAAATGCGGGCATGTGAAAGTGTGATCGACTATCTTCCAACAGCCACACTGTTGAAGCTGATTCCTATGGAAATCAAAGAGCCAGTTCGGCGGTACAGAGTGTTTGGGACAGAACAATATGGACATGCTGAAAGCATTGCTGGACTTGCAGTCACGTACCTCCCATTGGCCGTCTGCATCAAACACGGTTTCAAAACCGGGAGCGGAACCGAACTGGACGTGCACCGGGATTTGCTTGTAGTGAAAGGCGTGCAAGCTAAGAAGCCTTTCATAAAGAATGAAAGTCAGGTGCCATCCGGGGATATTGTGCTCCGGATTTTCTGATACCTTCTCCAGGTCTTCACTCTTGAACAACTTCCTACAGTGATCCAGGGCGGTCAAGGTGTAAAGGAACCAGTCTTCCTCAGGGCTAAATTCAAGTTCCATTACGCCCACGTTGAACAGGTTATCCGGGATAAGATGACGATGGTCAAAATCGGGTGTCCCCGTTTCATCGAAGCAAGGCTCCCGCAGAAGTTGGCCTTCAAGTTCTGAAAAATTCTCAAAAAATCCGTCACCAAGTGTGGGATAATATTTGACGCCCAGGATGGCCCTGATTCTGTCATGATCGTCTTTGGCAATCCCGGAAGCGAGTACAACTTCAAGGCAGTATGCACCAGGGTTATCGTCGAACCAGAAGTACCATGCAGGCATATCCCCCCACACCTGATGAACACCCAGCAATCCCAATTCGCTGCGCAGGCGCTCCACCCAGGATGCGGTCATTAGAAGTCCGTTTATATGTTGTTGTACAATTGTTTCCAAAGTCCAGTCTAGGGTTTCAGGTTTTGATCAAAAAGCTCTCTTGCGATGTCTATTTTATTCCGGTGTTTGGTCGTAATCCCGGCCTGACGAGCGGTTTCAATAATCAATTCTTTTTCTGCCAAGGTCAAAGCATAGCTTGATTCGTATGAATCAAAAAACGCCTTGCGCTCAGTTTCACGTCTACTCTCTTCCATACCCTTTTGAAAAGAGGTCACGGCTCTAACTCCCTCCCGCAGTACCTCCAGGAAAAAACGCCGTCTAATTTGGTCGGCCATGTCTCCTTCTCCTTGGGTGTTTAGTCCTTTTTGTTTGCTATCCTTCGAAGGGGCCAGCAGTGAAAGAACTCACCATGGATCAACACGACAGCAAAGAAGAGCAAGCTCCACACCATTGGTTTGTCTTCTTGTCCGGCCCAGCCGGGGACTTTCCCCGTAAAGAACTTACATGCCGGAGAATAATAGAACCAATATATCAATAGTCCCCCGGCTATCCCGATGAGACTTCGCGTCAAAGATCTAATAATCAAAGATCCGCCATTGGGGAAGTTATTGAAGTAGTATTTCCAAATAAAGGCGAAAAGAATGAAGTAGCTGGAAATTTCCGCCATGTGCACAAAACGCCAGTCCGGTCCGTCGGTGTTCTGTCCACCCACATACGGCTCCATCCAAATGGCGTTGAATACTTGCGTCAATATAAAGACCATGATCAAGCCCAGGAATAGAGTGGCCAAAAACGTGATGGTCCCTTTGAGCAAATTTCCCTCGCCGTCCTTTTCAAGCATTTTCCAGGGCTGTCCCTCCCAGAATAGATCTGAATAGACCACCCAGAATAGGGTGCACAGGACTACCCCCAAGCCGAAAAAGGCGCTAGTGGTGCCTGCCCAGCTCTCCCACCAGGCCTTTACGCCTGCCATCTTCTGGGCTTCCGGGAAAAGATAGCAAACGTGTGGATGAAACAGCACCGTATAGGCAATTATGGAGAACAAACTCACCACGCACAACCGAGACCAACCCAAAACCCAGCGGCTCTGGTTTTTCCAGGGCCAAGATCCAAAGCCCAGTTTATAGACAAGGGCCCACCAAATAAAGGCGGCGCCATAGTACACAATGGCTGTGGAGGACCATTCGCGGGCGTTCCAGGGCTCTGCGCCGGTGCCGCCGCCTGCCACCAAAGAACCCGGACTGAAATAGGCTACGCCCAAGCCGCCGAGAAATAGCCGGAACATGCCATAGTAGACGACGTACATGATGGCCAGAGCCAATGCCGCCCCAAGGATGCCGTTAGCAATTGCAGGGCTCGCGCGCAAAGCCCTTTGTGAGTCGGCAGGCCAATCCAGCACTTCACGCAGTAAGATGATCGCGGCCAACAGTGTCGTAATCAGTGAAAATCCGTACATGGGCGTGTAAAGCTTCATGACGCCGTTTGGGTGCATGAACAAATACCAAATCAACCAGACCACGCAAAAGATCCCCGCAAGGTTGAACAAGCCATAAACATAATTGAAGCTGTCTTCAGTTCTCTGGTTGCCAGTCATTTCGGACCTCTTATTGGGTTGAAGGTTTTTATTGCCACAAATGCAATGATGCTGGATAAGAATTGGGCCGGCCAACTCAGTCCGCCGCTAACCCTAGTTACTAGAATTCAACAGTGTCACCGTTGGTGAGATAAACGTTGCTCGATTTGGCCACGGTTGAATATTTTTTATAGGTTTTGTATTTGTCGGTTCCCTTGACCACCGGGACTCCGGCTTTAGAGGCTTTTTCCGCCCATATCCAGCCGGTGCAATGATTGCAGCCAACCTTTCTGAGTTTGAAGGCCTTCACGCCCTTGATGATATCATCAAACTTGGGATCCCAGGTCTCAAAAAGGGTGATGTGCAGTCCACCGTAGCAGCCGTAAGGCTCATAGCCCATGAGATTGCGTCGTGCCCAGGCATTCAGGGTAAGTATGCCTGGATGGCAGCATCCCGTTACGGTGACCAAACCTTTGTCTTTGATGTTGCAGTAGATAACGTTTTCCCCGCGGACCCTTAGACCAATGGGGACGTCGAACATCTTCACCGCCACGCCCGGCATCAATTGATAAACCGCTGTGCCTTTTTCACCTTTGGTATCGGTGAGAATCAGCTTGCCCTGGTGGGGCACGCTATTCTTGTTTATGATCACTTCCTTGCCGTCCTTGGTTTTGGCCACATTCGTGCCCCCCTTGAGTAGTTTCATATCCTCGGGGTAATAGGTCTTGGGCGCGTACATAGTGATCTTGGGGTTGCGCTTAAGGGTAGATTCGATGCCCCAGTAGTGATCCAAGTGCCAGTGAGAAAGCACCATTGTATTCACTTTGCCGGAGACCAGTAGCTTGCCCATATCGCTCTTCTCGTCATAGACGTAGTCTACCCAGTCGTTGTTCCAACCTGTATCCAGGAGAAGGATTTTGGGGTCTCCTTCAAGCGGATAGATCGTAATCTTCGTCATGTAGCCACCGGCGTTATCCCAGTCAAAAGGGATTGAGTACTGGCTCGTCATAACGCCGCCGTAGTCCATTATGTTCTTTTTGAAGATGTCGTTGTTGAACCAACTGGTTTCGCTCAATACTTCGACCTTGAGCCCCTTGATCTGGCCTATGTCCACCTTTTTGCCTGCTGCTGCCAGGTCGGGGCGAAAGCCCAAGCCGCCGGCTATTGAGGCAATTGCACCGGTGGCAACCACGCCCTTTAAGAATTCTCTTCTTTCCAAAACAGCACCTCCTATTATCTATTTAGCCTTTCATCCCAATGGTGTTTTTGTTGTCGCAAACTCTTCGGACCAGTCCATTTGTATTTCTTGCCAGCTATTTTGGTGTAAACGGACTCGCCAGAATCGCTTCCCAGACTTCCTCTTGGGTCATTTTTTTCTGTTCCTGAACACAATATACCGTTTGGTCTTCTTCCAATAATGACAATATACAAGCGCTGCATGAAATACATTTTGCTCCGGCTGGACCTTTTCCTTCCATCCATCGGTCAGGGAGGTCCGGTTCTCGTATCAATGGTCGGCACATTGAAATAAAATCGGCCTTCCCTTGGTTCAAAATGCTTTCCAATCGTTCTACGTTTCTATTGCCCCCAACAAGTACAATCGGTATTGATAAGTCCACGTTTTCTAAATACGGTTGAAAATATGACTGCTTCTCTGGCCTATTGATATTTGTTCTGGCCTCACTTACGACAACTGGGAAAAAGCCGAGTTCTTGTTCCTTGCGAACAAGACACTCCCATGATCCACCGCTCACCTCAATTGCATCAACACCAGCTCTTTCGACCTCTTTTGCTACTTCATGGAAGTTGTCAATATTGACTCCGTTGTTTTCTCCCAAGAACTCATCACAATTCATTTTGATCATAATTAGGAAATCATAACCAACTTTTTCGCGCGTATATTCTACAATCTCGCGAATGATACGGGTCCTGTTCGTCATGGATCCTCCGTACTCATCGTTTCGCCGATTAAAATACGGCGAAAGAAAAGAACTCAACAGCCAGCCGTGCCCGGCGTGAAGCTGAACGCCATCAAAACCGGCATTCTGTACGCGTACCGCAGCATCCACAAAACGACGTACAATTTCCTGTATTTCCTTCTTGGAAAGCGCTCTGTTTGTGTTTTTAAATAACGGAGAGTAAACTTCGGAAGGTCCCACGGCTTCCGGTGCGGGCGAGTGACCGGGGAAATTGATTCTCCCCGCATGAGAAATCTGCGACACGGCCAGGCAGCCGGAGTTTACTGAATGGACCGCCTCAGCAATTTTAGCCAGCTCCTTGATGCAATCATCCGAATAAGCGCAACATTGTCTAGGGACAATTTGACCTTCAGGCATAACCGCCGCATGCCCGGTAATGTCAATGCCAACGCCCCCTTCAGCCAATCTTCTGTGTAGTGCCACCATCTGATCCGTCACCTTTCCATCACGACATCCACCTTCATATGTCGCCGATCGGATCAAGCGGTTTTTTATGAATCGTCTCCCGATTATCCCCTGGGAAAAAATCTTATATTTGATGCGATCCATTTTTTCTGCTCCTGCATTATGGTCTCTACTACATGTCCTGTCATCGGCCCATGATAACGCCGGGGAGCCAAGTGGCAATGCCCGGCAACAACATGACAATGATCAGGGCGATGATCTGGATTGCCAAAAACGGAAAGACGGACCGGACAATGTCTCCGAACGTAACATTTTTCGGCACCACCGATTTAAGATAGAAGAGGCTGAAACCGAAGGGCGGGGTGAGGTATCCGATTTGGGTGTTCATGATATACAGCACCCCATACCAGACCGGATCAAAACCCATCTTCATGGCGATGGGGAAGAAAAAGGGCATGGTGACCAGAACCATGCAGGCCCCATCCAGAAACATTCCAAGGACCACGAAAGTCAATTGCATGAGTATCAGGATGCCCCACTTGCCGATCCCCAAAGCGGCGATGGAAGCTACCACATCGTTGATGATTCCGGCGCTGGTCAAGGCCTGGGAAAAAATGGAACCGCCAAAAAATAGCCACATCATCATGCCGTTTAAGACCAGTGTGCTCTTCAGGGATTCCTTGAGCATGGGCCAGGTAAGTGTCCGGCGGACGGCGGCACAGACAAGGGCGCCCACCGCACCCATGGCCGACGCTTCGGTGGGGGTGCATACCCCCATGTAAATGGTTCCCAATACCAGGAACACCAGGATGATGGGGAAGATAATCGATTTGAGACTGGCAAATTTCTCCTTTAGTGTTCCGCGCTGATTCTGGGGCACCGGTGGACCGAGTTCGGGATTGATGAAACAGCGCAGGGCGATGAAAAGGGCGAACAGGCCGGCCAGAAGCAGCCCAGGAAACACGCCGCCCATGAACAGCTTGCCGATGGAAACACCGGTGAAGGCTCCCCAGAAGATGAAATAGACGCTGGGTGGGATCAGCACCCCCAATGGCCCGCCGGCAGCCACGCAGCCGATGCTGATCCCTTTTGAATAGCCCCGTTTGAGCATTTCGGGAATGACCAAAAGACCCATCAGTACGACTCCCGCCGCGGCAACGCCGCTCATGGCTCCGATGACGGCGCAGACCAGAACTACGGAGACGGCCAGACCCCCGGGAAGAAAGCCCATCCATTTGCTGGTTGTTTCGAAGAGTTCCTCCACGATCCCCGATTTTTGCAGGATGTTGGCCATGAAAAAGAAGAGGAGACAGGCGGCAATACTCCAGTTGTTCATGCAGTTCCACACGGTAAATGCGGTGGACAGCCACTGATCAGGACCCAGGGTCACGTAAGTGAAGAGCAACCCGGTGATACCCAGAACAAAGGCGATGGACATACCCGTGATGATGAACAGGGCTGCCAGCGCAAAAACGACGATGATGATAAAGGAACCTGTTTCCACGATCGCTTCCCCTTATTCCGGATTTTTTGCCGGGGGGTGATCCGCCCCGGACCCCGTGATGTTTCCCAATTGAAGGCATTTCTTCAACACCTCGGCGATCATTTGAAGGGCAAGAAGACAGGCCCCGACGAAAATGGTCATTTTTATGGGATAGACGGGAGGATTCCACACTTGCCCGTAATGCTCGTTAATTGAGATTGAACGCCATCCGTATTTCCATCCCACCCATATCAAAACCGCCGCCAGAAAGAGGCAAATGATTGCATTCAGGATTTCCAGAAGCACCCGATTGCGTTCTGAAAGATGCTGGTGCAGAAGGTCCATGTTTACATGCCCTTTCTCCTTTAAGACATACCCGCCGGACAATATGGACATACCGCCCCAGATCCATGTGGCCGTGGCCATCCCCCAAAGGGTGGGTCGGTTGAAGAGGTAGCGGGCCACCACTTCACCGAATATCAACCCCAGGACGGCCAGGATCAGATACATCAATATTCTGCCCACGATCTCGTTGATGTTGTCGATGATCTTTATTACGGAAACCATGATCCACCTGCCTGTTTTCCTCTGTCCGGGAGTCAGTTCCCGGACGGATGTTTTGGATGATATTGATGATGCCTGTCCCGGATGTTAATCAATTACTCCAGTTTGCCTTTCTTTCGGTAATAATCGATGACGATGTCCACCGCTTCCCTGCCCAGAGGACTCTTTTGGGCGATCCATTCCCACCCTTCCTCCACGGAAACCTTTCGCATTTCCCCCACCAGTTCCGGATCCATCTCCACCACCTTGACCCCCATGGATTTTGCTTTGGCAATGTTTTCCTCGCCTTCCTTCTGCACTCTTTGGTAATTGGCTTTGCTGAATCTAAGGGTTTCTTCCTGCCACAGTTTCTGAAGATCCGGCGGCAGTTTTTTCCATTTGTCCATGTTGACGATGACGCAAATAGTGTCCAGCACGGAGGGGGGCATGATCACGTAATCGACCACTTCATTGAAGTTGAGCGTCGTCAATGCGTCCAGGATCGTATTGCAGCCATCGATCACCCCTTGCTGCAGGGCCGTGTACAGCTCGGGATAGGCCACTTGAACAATGGATGCCCCGAATTTCTTAGGAGCGTATTGTCCCGCACCAAGGACTCTCAGTTTCATGCCCTTGAAATCCTCCTTGGTCTTAAGCGGTCTTTTCTTGGTGAACCACACCAGTTCAGTGGATGTAATCATGGATGCGTAGTAAATGTTGTGCCTGGCGAAATCCTTTCTGACCACGTCCAGAAGGCCGTGATTGTAAACCACGTCGTGGACGTCATCGAAGGTCATCCAACTGTAGGGCATCCCGAAGATCACCGCGCCGGAGGGGACCTTGCCCATATAGTAGACAGGCGCGGTCAAGGCCGCATCCAGAACGCCGGTGCTCACCGCGTCGAAGATGTCCCTGGTGCCGCAGACCGCGCCCACATCCAGGAGCGGCAACAGTTTCAGCCTTCCGTTGCTCTTTTTCTCAAGGGCCTTCATGAAATCGACCATGGCCAGATTGACGATGTTGTCGGTGGGCCGTTGAAACGTCTGCACTCTCATGCGATACACCTCTTTTGCCTGGACCGTCACCTGAAAGGGCAACCCCATGGCGATTGCCAGAAAAAAAACCAAGCCCGCGGTTATGAAAAATCTACTCCTCTGTTTTGCTTTACTTGATTGCATCTCGATCCGCTCCTTTCTATGTTGCCGTTACCATTGCTTTCACAACAAAACGGCACGCCAAATGGGTTGAAATAGGTTGATTACAATTCCTCCAGAGTCTCCCAAAAAGACCCGCCCGCCTTCTCAATCCGGTCAATGATGGGGCGGGGGTCCAGGCCCAGGGCCTCAGGACAGAAAACGCCCTTTCTTCTTATGTTCCCCTCTAAAACCATTTGGGACATGACCCAGGTGGGAATATAGGTGGCCGAATTTCGGTCGGGCCCGATTTGTGTGCAAACCACCCGCGTATTCTTCCCGTCCCGCTCTCCCAAGGCCTCGACCCGCAACTCAAAGTTCGGGCCGATCTCTTTTTCCCGTGCGATCAATTGCCGGCAAAAAATCGTGGACTGGAATGTAGGGGAACTGACATAGTGTCGCATGAACTCAAAGGGGGAGGTGGTGACATCCCCGAATCTTCCGATGCACGTTTCCGCAAACCCCAATTCACCCAAATACTTGAAAAAATGGTTTATTTCCCCCGGTGTAATGGCGCCCTTGCAGGAGACCCGACGCAGCCCTTTACCGATGTACCGGGGCAGGGTAATCGGCTCGGAGTGTCCGCAGTAGCGGTGCACCAATCGGCCCACCGGCGCGGGCCAATCCACCTCCTGTTCACCGGATCCCCCTGGAACCTGAACGATTTTTCCGTTATCGAAAATGGGCACGGTTTGAGCGTACATATTCAACCGATGTCCCCAATTGGCTGGAGTGTCGCCGGCGATATTGATCCCGCAAGCCCAAAGAATGTTGATTTCGTCCACACGGTCCATTTTGTCCGCGCCATACCTTGCGAGCAGATTGCTTTGACCTGGGGAAGCCCCTGTGCAGACCAGCATGGTGAGCCCGGCCCTCTTGGCTCGGTGGTCCAGAGCAAATAGTCCGGGCAAAGATTCGGCATCATCGTTAACATCAACGTAATTTCGTCCGGCCTGAATGGCGGCCTCGGCGACCGGGACCGCGTATTTGGATGAAGGACCGCACAGGTTGACCACCAGATGGGCCTCTTTCATTCGCCTGACCATTTCTTCACGGTCCCTGACGTTCAGGGAGATGGCTTTTGCTTTTGGTCCGATTTGAACGGCAATTTCCCTGGCCAAGTCGATTCGGGTGTTGGCGGTAAGCACCACCTTTTTGATCCCATCCACTTGCGCCAGCCCTTTGGCAACGCCTCTTCCCACAACGCCGGATCCGCCGACAACCAGAACATTCATAGGGATATCTCCTTTCTTTCCCCGGGCCTAAAGAACATCGGTGCCAGTTGCCTTCGGCGCAACGTAGTCGTAATCGGGCCGTTGATCAAAGCGGTAATAGGCGTGCTCCTTCCGAATTTCGCGCAGCAGAATCCGGGCGGCCATTTTGGCCGTGGAGGCGGCCACGTGGCAGCACTGTTTGGAGAGGGTATCGAAGTATTCGCCGGAGTCGATCATTTTCTTTATTTCCGGATCGGTAATATCAAAGGGCTTGCCCACCAGTCTGGCTTGAATGTCGAAACAGCGGGTGGTGCCCCAAAAAGCCTTGAATTCATCATAGAGTTCGCCTGCAAGATCCTGGGCCCTGGAATAGGGACTATTCCCTTTTTCGTTGGGTTCGCCGGCTTCACGCAGATCGTTGCGGCCGATCCAGGCACCCACGGCAAGAAGGGCCCCGGTGAGGTGGCCACACTGTTCACCCTTGCGGGCCACTCCGGCGGAAAAAGGCGTAGCAGCCTTGAAAACATCCTGACTGTAAAACCCCAGATGCTCGGACAAGGCCTTGTACTGCACCTGGGTGCAGCCGCGGCGGTTCATTTGGTGACGATAGGCCTGTTCCTGGATGGCCCTGATAATCTCTTCATCGCTTCTACGCATTAAAGATTCCTGATTCATTGTTCACCTCCATTTTGTGAATGTTTTGCTCTTGGGGGTGTTCCCCCCAGGGTTCTCTCCGTCTCATGGGGTAGGGCTCCCTGTTAAGACATAACCGGGACAATGCCCAGCATTTGCCTTGCTTCGTCTGCGGAAGCCACTTCCCGCTGCAGGTCGTGAGTCAATCTCACGGCCATTTCCACCATCCGGGCGTTGCTCTCGGCCAAGGCCCCCTTTCTTATATAGATGTTGTCTTCGAACCCCACCCGAATATTGCCCCCCAACAGAAGGCCCATGGTGATCATGGGAAGTTGATCTCTGCCGATGCCTAAAACGGACCACACGGCGTTTTCAGGCAGTTTGTCCTTCATGAACAGAAGATTCTCAGGTGTCGCCGCCATGCCCCAACGTGTGCCCATGCAGAGTTGGAAATAGGGGGGGGGTCGAAATATCCCTTTTTGGATGTAATGAAGGGCTTGATAGATGTGCCCCGCATCAAAAACTTCGATTTCGGGTTTGACCCCCAATCGGCGCATTTGTTCGGGAGCGGTTTCGCCCCACTCGGGGGGATTGAGAAAAACCCGGTCCTGGAAATTGATGGATCCCACGTCGAAGGAGCAGATATCCGGCCGTAATGTTGCCGGTGCCAGCCTATTTTCCACGGCATTTGAACCGTTCAGATTGAGACCGCTGGTTGTGAGGTTGACGATCATGTCCGAATCCCGCCGGATACGTTCCAAGACTTCGGCAAAGAGCTCCAGTCTGAAGTCCGGCTTTCCGGTCAAAGGGTTTCTCACATGGATATGGGCGATGGCGGCACCGGCCCGTCGGCATTCAAGGGCGGCTTCGGCAATCTCTTCCGGTGAGTAGGGGACCGCAGGATTCATCTCCTTGGTGGGTCCGGATCCGCATACCGCAGCCGTAATGATCGTCTTATTCATGGAAACGTCCTCCTGATATTGCGGCCCCATTGGCCGGTCAATTGTTTTTTGGGTTCGAAAATGGCAACCGCTTCTTGCTTCCCCCATGGCCAGTGCGCTGTTTGTGGTTCAATATATGATAAATTGTATGTTCTTTGTCAACCATTTTTTTATCAAATATCAAAATTGATAAGATTTAATATAGGCGCCCAAAAACACATGAGGCTTGAAAAAGGAAACCAGAATTATTAATAAATGAATTAATCCAATTATTTGATGAAAAAAAAGGTGCGTTTAGGCGATGAGTCGAAGATATGTAAATTTCTTTCTCCGCATTTTTTTTGTGTTATTTTAAAATTTAATATTCAGTATTAAATAAATTATTGAGAAAATTACACCACAGTGAGAAACACTCAAATGGGAAAGCGGCTTCGGGAAATCAGTAAATCCAAAGGCTTTTTTCCCATCGGTTTACCCCCAGAAACCAACAGCCACATTTCAAAAGCCGCAAACACAAGAAAATCTCGAAAAGAAGAAAAGGGTAAGGAAGGAAGAAGGGTTTATATAATGAATTTTTTAGAAGAATAGGGATTAGGAAGATCTTGTCCGATGGGTATTTTCAAGTGACCCGCTTTGTGAGAAAATCAGATCGCCGCTGACATTTGAAATTTGAAAAGTGCTTCCTGGAGTCATTCTCCTGGAAATTAGCTTCCGCCAGCCTCAAGTGCCAAAGGCGTTGCGTCATCACCCGCCGCGACACGGGCACCAACTACTCCCACAAGTGGTTTCATCCCTTGAACGATTTCCTTCATACGGAATGCGGATGTGCTCATCTCTTCGGCTGCGCTTGCCGATTCCTCGGAAATGGCTGCGTTCTTCTGAACCACTCTTTCCATTTCAAAAACAGCTCTGTTGGTCTCTTCAATTCCTATGGCCTGTTCTTGAGAGGCAACAGCAATTTCCTCCACTATCTCGGAGATTTTTTTTACGATGGTTATGTTCCCTTGAAAAGCTTGCCGGGTCGATTCCGTGAGGTCGCTTCCTTTCTTGACGGTCTTGATGGTGCTTTCGATGAGGTTGCCCGTGTCCCTGGCAGCAACGGCAGCTCTCAAGGCCAAACTTCTGACCTCATCCGCCACAACCGCAAAACCCGCACCCGCCTCACCAGCACGAGCCGCTTCTACCGCGGCGTTCAACGCCAACAGATTGGTTTGAAATGAAATTTCATCAATCGCTTTGACGATTTTGCCGGTTTCTTCGCTGGACTTCTTGATCTCCTCCATGAACGCAGCCAAATGGTTCACGTGGCTGTTCACGTCATCCACCACCTTATTGGCTTCCAGCACCATGGCCTTGGCTTCATCAGTATTTCCAGCGTTTCTCTTGGTCATGGAGGACATTTGCTCAAGGGACGCCGAAGTCTCTTCAATAGCGGCGGCCTGCTCGGATGCGCCTTCAGCAAGAGACTGACTTGTTACGGCGATCTGCGCCGCACCATCCGCCACCTGTTCGGCGTTTTCATTCACACCATCAATCCCAGATTTGATTTTGCCAACGATGATCCTGATAAAAAAGAAGGCATACAAAATACTGACCAGAACGGCTGCAATAATAAAGCCGATAATGATTTTGATTGAAAAACCGGTTTCTTTCACCTGTTCCTCAAGGCCCATTCGAACAAGATTATCACAGAGGTTGAACAGCTTTCCAATGTGGCCTTCCATCAAAGCTCTGAGTCTCAGCTGTTCGGCGACGGCGCCATGATACGCCTCCATATCCTTGTCGAGACGAACACTTAGGGCCCGCAACTCATCACCGATTTTTCGCAGTTCGTCGCTGTTTTCTATCCTTTTATGCCAGGCAGTGATACTTTTATTGAGCGCTTGAAAGCCTCGAATCAAATTTTGCCAGTTCTCTTCAGCCAGGGCAAATGTGTATTTGGAAAATTCTCCGACAAACAGTTTTTGGTCTGTGCCTATTTTTTCGGTCCAAATAACCGGTTGTCCATTCTTCTCTTCAATCGCCTTTGCAATGGCTTCTAGAGTGACGTTGACTTGCGCACCAACACCGACCCTTTTTGCCTGGCAAGAAACATATTGCTCAAAAACGGTTTGGTACTGTTTGATCTCCTTTTCGGCCAAGACAACCACTTTTGAACTGCTTTCGCTTAGGGCGGAATCCCGCCTCAAAGCCTCCACTCTTTTTAGTGCATCGGCCAGAGTCTTGATACTGGCCTTTCTTGCTTTGTCCTGAATGGCCGAATTTCCGCTGTAACAACCCAACAGGTATTGATCGCTCTCTCCTTTAGCCATGGCCACCGCCCTTTGAAGTCGGGTAATACCGTCTTTGAACTCCGCCACCTTCAAAGCTTGCATGAGGCCAAAATAACCCGCCATTCCTACAATAACCATCAGGAGCAACATCATGAAAATACCTATTGAAATTCTCTTGCCCAAATTCATATTGCACAACATGTAAATGAATCCTTAAGTAAAATAAATTTTTGTAAACACATCCATTTCGCACTCTAAACAAATGATCTCACAATTAACCTCGCTCACTTTCGCGACAAAATCATCAACATATTTCTTGGAGGTTATTCTCATTGTCCGCTTTTTCAATCATTCAGAGCACGCTTTAGCCGGATGAACCTTATTTAGTGAATCCTGAACCGAGTGCCTGGGCGCGGACTTCTTCTAAGACGGTCTTCAGCGGCACATTCTGCTCAATGGCCACGCGTTTGCATTCTTCATATTCGGGCATTACGTTAACCAATTCATCGCCATTGCTTGCAGCCTTGCAAGAGATCTCGCCGAAGCGTGTCTTTGCCGTAATGAAATTGCGCGCCAGTGCGAATCGATTGTCCAATCGCCACCGTAGGCCAAGGGTGGTGGTTTCCCGAAATAGCAATTCGGAGAGTGATGTCACCATCTCGGGTCTACAAAGGATGGTGACCAATGTCCCCCTTCGATTTTTCTTCATCTGCACCGTGGTGCAGAATATGTCAAGAGCTCCCATCTGGAGCACTTTTTCGATGAGATAGTCGTAAATCTGGGGGTTCATATCATCGATGGTTGTCTCAATAGTGGCGGTCTGCTCAACCGGAAACGAATGGTCGGATTCAAGGAACGAACCGATAAAAACGCGTAAGATGTTGGCGATGGATCGATCCGCCGTGCCGCCACCATGACCGATGCATTCCACCTTCATGCCCGGGAGCGGTCCGAACTCACCGGCCAAGGTGGTTAGAATGGCGGCTCCGGTGGGTGTCAGCAGCTCGCCCTGAACCCCGCTGGCATATATGGGTTTGCCCCTTATGAGTTCGGCCGTGGCCGGAGCCGGCACCGGCAATGTACCATGGGCGCAGTCTATGGTACCCGTGCCCACATGCAGCGGTGAACAGACAACGGCATCGATCCCCAGGACATGAAGTCCGATCACCCCCCCGACTACGTCGATAATGGCATCAATTGCACCCACTTCATGGAAGTGGATATGTTCCGGGGAGGTATTGTGAACATTCGCCTCCGCCTCAGCCAAACGTCTGAATATCCTGAGGCTGTCCTTCTTGATGGCGGGTGCCAGTGTGCTTTTTTCGATAATTTCGGCAATATCCGCAAGGCGGCGATGGTGATGATGGTGGTGATCCTGTTCCACATTCACCAGAGCCTGGCTTCCGCTGATGCCGTTTTTGACCACATCGGTCTTGTCGACATCATAATGGGACAATCCCATTTTGGCCAACTCCCGCCTTAAATGCTCCAACGGTAGGCCCGCATCCAGCAAAGCCCCCAGGATCATATCACCGCTGGCCCCTGCGAAACAGTCAAAATAAGCAATTCTCATAGTCGCTCCATTTCCATTGGGCGTTATAATCTGTTTTCTTGAAGACCCGTATTATCTCTGCCACAAGGTTCAGTTCATCTGTATAGATTCAGATTACCTTCTTTGGTTCACAGACCGGTCCTTCTTCCTTCCCGGCATGGGTTTGCTCTCCAAGGTTCCAGTGGCCGATCGCAATCTTGTTGATTATATTCGCTTGGTAACCGGCGCCGAACCCGTTGTCGATATTCACCACCGAGACGCCCGAAGCACAGCTGTTGAGCATACTCAACAAGGCGGCCACCCCGCCGAAGCTGGCCCCGTATCCTACACTGGCGGGGACACCGATCACCGGGCAGGAAACCAACCCTCCCACGACACTGGCCAAAGCGCCTTCCATGCCGGCGATGACAATGGCCACATTGGCCTTGAACAGATCATCACAAGAATTGAGCAGACGATGCAGGCCGGCCACACCCACATCATATAGCCGATCGACCCTATTTCCCAGTGTTGTTGCCGTGATGGCGGCCTCTTCGGCCACCGGGATGTCCGAGGTGCCGGCACACACCACCGCAATGCGTCCGACTTCACCCACCGCCTTCGGCTTGACCACCGCAAGACGTGCCACGTCATGGTATTGACACTCCTCGGTAACGGACAATATACCTTCATAATGCCCTCGATCAGCCCGTGTGGCCAAAACATTGCTGTGATGGGGGGTCATTCTTTCAACAATGCCTGAGACCTGTTCGGCGGTTTTCCCGGCGCAATAGATGACCTCCGGTACACCGTGTCGCAAACAACGGTGGTGATCCACCTTGGCGTATCCTAAATCCTCAAAGGGCAGCTTTTTCAATCGCTGCAAAGCGGTGTCAGTGTCTATCTGGCCATTCTGAATACCGGCGATTAGCTCTTTGAGGTGTTTCTCATCCATTGGGGTCGCCTTCCTTTGATCAGTTGCTGATGGACAGTTTTCGCCGATCTTTCCAGTGCCGAAAGAACTGTGAAGCCTAATAGGTGTGCGCATTTACGCAGGCCGCAAATTCGTTCAAGCAAAATGATAGAGGACTCCTAGAACAAGCGCCACAGTAAAAGATACCAAGATGTAGACAACAAAGGCTCTGTACCGCAAAAGGGCGATTACGGTAAGCATCGGGGCGATTCTGGTTACTGGGCCCGCAATAAAAAAAGTAAGCGCCGCGCCTTGGTCCATTCCCGTACGCATGAGCTCCCAAACCAAGGGAACAGCGCCTCCCCCGCACACATAGAAAGGTATTGCCATAGCCGCAGCCAAAAGGAGGGAATAGGAGTGCCCTCCCAATGATCGAACAATCCAATCGGTGGGAACATATACGTCCACAACAGCCGCAAGAATGATAGCAAAGGCGAACCATTTCCCTGGGTGTCTGATCATCTTTACGCACTGAATAAAGAACATTCTTAGGTTATGTGAATGCGGCAGGCGGTTTTCACCTAACATTGTTAAGACCATCTTCGATTTATCGTCTTGAACGTGGAGACTGTTTGGATTTTGATGGGTGAAAGGCACCTTGAAAGAGCTCGTCAGTTCATGAGCAGATGCCAGACTACTTTGAAAAGGCTTAAAACGCTCCAAGTACTTAAAAACGAGACCCATCAAAATACCTGCGACGATGGCCGAGATAGTCCGTGCAAATGCCATCTTGAAACCAAGCAACTGCGCCGTGATGGTGAATATGAATGGGTTGATCAACGGCGATGCCGTAAGAAAGGTCATGACCGGCGCCAAAGGAATACCAAGGCCCAAAAAGGTGGTGAAAACGGGAATTACGGCGTAAGAGCCAAGGGGAGAGACCACTCCCAATATGGCCGCGATAAAAATGGCCCTTATGCTGTGCGCATTCACGAATAGCCTTTTCATTTTTGCCGCGGGAATAAAAGTATTGAAAGTCGCGCCAATGACGATCCCGATAGCAAGAAAGTACCACAATCTCAGGAACATCGAATAGGCGATGATGGCTACTCGATAAGGGCCGAATGCAAAGAGATCGTCTACATCGTAAATTCCAAAAATCATGAAAGACCTCTGTGTCAGATGGACAGCTTCCCATCATATTATCGTGTGCTCGATTATCTCTATCCCCACTGGGGCGGCTCACTTAATTCCACTTGTAAAAACAAAGGTGACTATCTTGTTCTTCTTATTCATGTTAGAATATGGTCTATGATTTTTTCAAAAAGCCTCTCTTCTCCAGTTCATCCGCGACTTCAGTATACCCGAGCTGCATCAGACGCTCTCTGGTTGGAACACCGGTTTCTACATCCCACCCCATGAGATTGAAAAAAGCGTCTTTTGCCTTTTCCAACGATTCTTTGCTGTAGAAACGGTCAGCGCTGTCCGTGGTCTCGTAGTAATGATCGTACAGAATGTCGTCAGTCCGGTTGCGGCCATCCCGGGCTGCAATTGCCCTTTCCAGATTTACCAGTTTATCTCCGATTCTATAGGAATCCTGCTCACTTAGTTCCTCACCCGTGACAGCTGAAAAAAGCTTGCTTTCCAGGCTTGTATCCCCTACGTGATCTGGTTTATTCTGGTCAAACAGGAAGGGGAACAGGTTGTCACACACGATGTAACTGTCCTTTAGGAGGGTCCTCTGTTGGTAGAGTTTTGCCACTTGAGGGCTCCAGTCCCAGACCAGATCCTTGCCATCCTTTGCGATGAATTCCGCGGCCTTCTCGGAACCGTATGCATATTTCATCGGTTCCTTGATCAGTTCGATGATGTCGTCAGGGACAACGTTGACTTCTCCTTGCCCGATTGTAGCCGCGGCCCCCCAAAGGATAGTGAGAAAGTCATGGGACGAGAAAGCATCCCTCGTATCAAGGACCCAGACCAAGGCTATGTGAGGAACTGCATAGCCATTAGGGTAGCCTCCCAGCCAAGACCAGTGCTCCCTGTAGCCACCAAAGCGTCCGGCCCTCGTATAGTATTCAATCATCAAGGCAAAAGCGTCCTCACCAAAGGATTTGGCCGCTCGAAGTCCCCCTTCTGCGAGCTTGTCACCAATGCCTTCACGGTGAGCCATCTTCCTGAGTAACTCTTGAATGAATTTTTTACTTCCGATCTCGTTCAGGGGAAGGCCGGTTTTTTCTTTGTCCAGAAGCCCATCACTGTAACAGCTGCTCAGCCAAGGAACGATCGCCTGTACTTCATAGGCATTAATTCCATTGAGATCGGCCAATTTGGCTGCTTCCCAGGTGACCTTGCTGTATCCTTTTTTGGGTTCGCGGAGAATCGATTCCATGTACATAAACGCCTGGGCGCACAGGGCCACTCCGTTTGTAATATCAGGCCCACTGACCCTCGATCGACATGAAACGGGACACGCATAGCAGCCATCCGGAGTGCCATGATAGAGTGTCTTGGGATCGTCGCAGAGACGTTTCAGTTCCCCTTCAAACATGGAGAGCCCTCCCCGATGATGACCTCCACCCCAGATATTGAATTTGAAGTCCTTCTCTGAAGGTTTGTAAGGGTCACTTCCCAATGATTTCCTGGAAAAGAGCTGTTGAATTTCGCTTGTAAGATTCATCAGCTTTTCAGGGTGGGCTACATTGACCGCTCCAGTACCTCGAATAACCACGGCCTTTAAATTTTTTGACCCCATTACGCCTCCGAAACCGCATTGGCCGGATGCATCACCGGTATCCGTTAAAATGATGCCAATTCGACTTAGGTTTTCCCCCGCCGGACCAATGGTCATGATTCGAGCCTTTCGTCCGTGTACACTCCACAAGGCTTTCTGGGTTCGGTACGTATCCTGCCCCCACAGTTTTGTGGCATCTTTGAATTCTACCTTGCCGTCGCTAATCCATAGATATACTGGTCTTCGAGCCTTTCCATGAATTACAAGGGCGTCATAGCCCGCCCATTTCAGTTCGGGCGCCCAGTGTCCACCGACACCGGAGCGCGAATAGGATTCAATCGGGTATGTTTGGGCCGCCTTCCCCAATATCATACATCTGCCAGATGTGGGAGCCATGGTGCCTTGTAGTGGCCCGGTGGCAAACACCAACCTGCTTTCCGGGTGGAATGCATCAACTTCCGGCGACGCCTCCTCCCAATATATCTTTGCGGCCATGCCACGACCGCCAATGTGATCCGGAACATAGTCAAAGGCGGACTGACGGTAAGACTTCTCGTTGGAAAGGTCGACTCGAAGAATCTTGCCTGCCCAACCGTAGTTTTTTGCCATTTTATTCTTCCTTGATAAATGGAAGCCCCGTTAAAATGCCTGTATTTGCGCGCACGATTCGTAACGCCCCAAGAGGGCAGAAATCTACACACTTGGGATCACCATGGCAGAGGTGACATTTGATACAGATATCCTTTTCAACGTCGTATCTTGGTCGGGCTATCCCGTATCTGTCCTCGCAGGCCTCTAAACAAGTCTCACAACCGATACATTTGTTTGAGTCAATAACCCTTGCATAGGTATCGTGCTCTTTGTCTATGTAAATAGCCATCTCTGGACAATTCTCAAAACAAACAGGATCCGAACAATGGTAACAGGTGTGAGGTGTGTACTCACAGGTGAGATAGTTCTTATCCACAAAGAGCCTGGCAAGCTGGGACGAATTGCGCCCTTGGCTGTTTGCGTTGGCGCAGACCACCTCACAAGTCCTGCAACCCGAACACAAACCCTTGTCTGCCACAACCACACCTTTGGTCAAAATTAGCTGTTTCCCATCCGGGAGCGTAATGGTTTCCGCCCAGGCCTTTCTTGTCGTGATTGTGCCCGTTGCGGCAATCAATGCGATCTTACCCAATCCTGCCTTTAGAAAGGTACGTCTGCCTATTCCCGTATCTGACCTGTGTGAAAAATCTGGGTTCTCACTGAATTTGATATCGAGTTTATTGCCGTCAGTCATCGTCATTCTTCCCCACGGACTATGTAATGTATTTTCTATCGAATTCACATAAGGTGTTCAGATGGTGGCACCCTGAAGGCACTTTAGGATTCAACTATTTCGATTCGTAGTTATTTCTGAGAAAAACGCATGAGTTAATGCGGAAGTTCTATTTCAGGTGCCGGGAGGAAAAAGCAGCACCTTCACCCGAATCGGTTTTGATGTGACTTGACGTCCTTTTATCCGTAGTTCATAGTAATAATTGTTCTTTTGAACCTTTTCGTCTACAAATTCAAAGGTTTTCTTCCCTGTCTCATAATTGACGGAACCGACTACCTCATAATTGCCCTTCTTTCTTTCAGAACGCAATACCTCGATTTCGGATCCATCATCAAGTGCTCCTTCCTTGATCTCGAATTGGATTTTCGCTTTCATATAAAGAGGCTTTGACTTTGTCTTCAGAAAAACCCCATCTTCTGATGCGGCCGATAAAGAGGCAAAAACTGCGCTTACACCTGCCATTAGATATATCATGGTCAAACGGTAGATACGTGAACGGTGAATCTCAAACATCTTGCCCATATTTCCCCCAGTTATATAAGAAGAAAAGGTCTAAACGTGCCATTGCTCTACTTGCCCAAAAAGCAACCAACACCGGTTCTGGAATTACCTTTCAGGAAACCTTAAGGTAGGGAGGCCAGCCAGGTGCAATTTGACGATTTCAACACACACCTCACGGCCTCCCAACCCAAATATTCATGTAGAGATTTCCGGGATCAATCCTTTGCAACCGCGTCAGCGCCCCAACCGACATTATGGGAATATACGGACGGAAAGCGGGCTCCCCTTTCAACAGGTGAAAACATCTTCATCGCCTGCAATATGGGTACGCCGACCACCTCTATTTCCTGGTAGGTCCCAAGTCCATACTTCTGACCCATTCTGGTTGTTCCGATCATATCGCCTTTAAAACCCATACATTCCGTTGCCACCCAGTCAACAGCAACCGGATCTTTGCCGGCAATCACCATATCCATGGCTACCGGACTACCGTCAACGGGACCATTACCCTCCATAGCCCAGATGGCATCCATCACAACATAATCAATTTGAGCGATACTACAGACGTCAGTAATCACTTCGGCCAGTTTCTGGTGTGGAATACCCATTTTATATTGTCCGTACACGTTGGGGTGAGCCGCTCCGATACCTATGTTCTTCAACGCACCGGTCATTCCTGCCATAGTGTGCGTCTTCATGGCCGGCACCGATATAAGAATGTCCGCATCAACGAAGATCTCAGGCATTGCATATTCTTTTAGCGCCAGTCCGTCTGTCTTCTCAGCCTTATAAGCCTTATATGGCATGGCTTTGAGGTCCAATAGCTCCACTTTGCCTGGATACTTTCTATTGAGTTCCTGTGCTACGGCTTCGTACCCATAATGTTTCGCCGTGGCATAGGAGTCTCCATGAGCAGGAAGATCACCGAACACCACCTTTCTGGCGCCGGATTCCAGAGCGACGATGGCAGTTGCCCTCACTACCCGTGGGTCAGTGATGGTAGCCTGAAGCTGCTCAGGTTTCGCTCTCTGTTGTGTTATTCTGTTCATGACATCGACAACCAGGTTCGGTTTTATGAATACGGTGTTCCCCTTCTTCACCGGCCAATCACCCGCAAGTTTGATAGCTTCACGAACCATCTTCTCTATCGCGGCCTCACTTTCCGCACCCCACTTTGGATAACTGGCAAGTATCGTTTCGATAGGTTTGTCAAAGTCATACGGATGGATCCAATCAAAAGCCATTGAAAAGTCCTCTCCTACTAGTTCATGATTATCTGATTTGACAATCGCAACACGAGGGCCGGCCATTGCAGAAGAGAACATAAATGTTATTGACAGTAACGACAGGAACAGTGCAATATTCAGTCTTTTCATAATACCCTCCAACGGTTTAAATTGCGTTTCATTCATATTTTAGAATTCGCTATTACTTTAATTCATTTGAATTTAAGACTTTCATTTATTTGAGGGGTTCTGATACCCCGTGGCTTGCCGTGGAGTGGTTCATTAACCTGAACTAATCATAATACTCTGGAGCCTGTTTTATCGTTTGCCAGACGTCAGGATCATGGCTTGTGAATACCTTAGCGCCATATTTCTCTCTCATTAGCCTAAGTTTTTCGAGCGCATCAAGGGCAAGTGATGGGTTCCACACAATACCTGGCAGCACAAGCTCATCAACATTTTCCATCATAATAGCAGCATCAGCGGCCAATATGATCATACCTGATTTGGGCAGATTCACGATGAGCGATTGATGCCCTTGCACATGACCCTTTGTATCTACAAGAATCAAGGAGCCGTCACCGAAAATATCGTAATCTTCGGTATCATCAAGCTCCATGTAGTTATATCCTCTGGAAGCCAAGTAGTCTTCCAAGATGTATACAGGTCTCTGATAAGGCTCAGGCCACCAGGCAGTTTGCAGTTCTGTTTTCCTTACTATGAATGTTGCATTCGGGAAAAGTGTCATTCCTCCGGCATGATCCAAGTGCATGTGGGAAAGAGCCACAAACTTTACATCTTCAAGTTTATATCCAAGGGCTTGAACTTGTTTATCAGCTGCCTCGGATGGTTTCATTTGAGGTGGAATTGCCTGTGCCGTTGGACCCCAATGCGCCTCAGGGTCATGGGCGATTTTCGGATTCATTCCGGTATCAAAAAGCACTAGTCCCTTGGGATGATCAATTAGATACATGGGAACTGGAACATTTATTATTTTCCCCACATCCCTTCCCGCAGTGAAAGAACTTTTATCTGCATCAACGAATCCTCCGTTCATACAATAAAGTCTCATTCCAGGAGGCGGTTCTGCGTAACAAGATGAGGCCATGACAACAATCATTGTTTTCATAATAAAGTCCTTTAAAATATATAGTTACTACCCCAGTCGTTTGCTCTCATAAGATGAGCCAAATCACCTCTCCCGCTTTTTTACCACCTCCTTCCATAATTGATTGTACACATTTCGGATGTTCGGATACGTTCCGAAACTCCGGCAAAGAACGCCAGCCAGAAATCCGCGTTTCCGGTCCGGAGATCTCTCACATGGATATGGGATGGCGGCACCAGCCCGTCAGCATTCGAAGGTAGCCCCGACAACCTTTTCATTTTCCCCCCACGGCCTGTGTTCTGGCTTGATTTCAGGATATGATAAATTTTGTGGCGTTTGTCAACTATTTTTTTATTAGATGCAGAAATTTATTGGTGTGATCTATGGCAGCGCAAAGCCCATGAAGCTACACAAAAGGAAAGCAGCGTCGCTTAATATA
Source organism: Thermodesulfobacteriota bacterium (assembly GCA_028278625.1). The sequence continues at coordinate 9,687 of JANQDY010000114.1, read as the reverse complement.
TAATTTTAACCAAAAAAAACACAACTTAATTAGGCGATGAATTGAAAACATACAATCTGGTTGCCTCATAATTTTTTCTATGGTATTATAAAAACAAATTTTCAATATCATATAATTTGCTTTGGAGGCTACGCCACAATGACAAACACTCAAATGGGGAAACGACTTCGGGAGATCAGAAAATCCAAAGGCTTTTCCCTGAAAGATCTGGCCGAGATCACAGGGAGTTCCATCTCTTATCTGTCCATGGTGGAAAACGGCAAAGTCGACCCGTCCTTTTCAAAACTGAAAACCATCGTGGAAAGCCTGGGGGTGGCGGTCATCAACCTTTTTCAGCAGGATAGCGAAATGGACGTGGTGGTCCGGTCGGACAATCGGGCCAAGGGGAGTATATCCGAATCCAAAACCGATATCGAAATCCTGGTCCCCCCGCAGCCGGAGATCAAGCGTCTTAATGCCAGATTGGCCATTATCCATCCGGGCGGCGGTTCTGTTGGCGAATACTCTCACCCAGGAGAAGAATTCGGGTATGTGCTGAAAGGGGTATTCAGTCTGAGTGTGGACGGGGTCGAGCATACTTTGACCCAAGGAGACACCTTTTATTTCCAATCGGAAAGGACCCATGAATTCTGGAACGATTCCGATGAAGACACTCATGTCATTTGGGTCAACCAACCCCCTGCCCTGTGATGCCTCAAATAATGGATTCCTCTTTCGCTTCCGGGTCTTTTTATTTTCCGAAAGACCCGGGATGCAACCGTTAAGAGCGATTTTCACGACGCCCCCGCAATAACAAAGACAAAACGAGTTTGGCGGCCCCCGCTCAGGCTCAACGGGGAACCATGCGAAAAGCAAATTTATTATTTATTGAATTTATGTTCCATTTGGCAAGCAGCTGATTTATCGAATATTGAAATTTCGATTTTTTTGCATGAAAATTATGTCGCATGAAAAATATTTAAAAATATTAAAATCAATCATTTGTAATGTGTATTGTCCCACGCCGGTTCTCCATGGGACTTGCTTTTTTATTTTTTTATTGAATTTTTAATTTCAATATTTGATAATGATCTGTGCCTAGGGCGGCCTTTTAGGAACAAGGGCCTCTCATGGTTTTGTTCCCAAATGGACATCTCGGGTCTATTTGAATGAACAGGGTCCAATTTTTAGCAAATCCACAAATGGAGGGTTCACATGAATAAAGACGTCTTTTCCCTAAGCAACAAAACAGCCGTCGTCATCGGCGCCAAACAAGGGATCGGCAGGGAAATCGCCCTGCGTTTTGCAGAGGCCGGCGCTGATCTGGCCCTATGCGATATCAACATGAAAGACGGCGATCTGTTCTCCGTGGCCCGTGAAATCAAAACAATGGGGCGTAAGTCGCTGACACTGGAAGTCGACGCCAGTTCAAAGGAGGAAGTTCGGTCAATGGTGAGTGCCATTGTTCAGGAATTCGGAAGGATCGACGCCATGGTCAACTGCGTGGCCATTATCACACGGGATCCCCTTTACCAGACCGCTGAAGAAGACTGGGATCGTGTGATGTCGGTCAACTTAAAGGCCCATTTCTTATGCTGCCAGGCGGTCGGCGAAACAATGATTCAACAAAAATCGGGCAACATGATCAATATTTCGGGATTGGCCGGAATCGCCCCTTTAAGGAATACCGGGGCCTATCCCATCTCCAAGGGGGCCATGATGATGCTGACCAAGCAGTTTGCCTGTGAACTGGCCGCGTTCAATATCCGGGTCAACGACATCTGTCCCTGGTACGCCGCCTCTCCCATCAGCGAGCTGCCCCGAACCAAATGGGCGGAGGGCATCCTGGCCTCCATCCCCCTGGGCCGCGTGGGAGAACCGTCTGATATCGCCAATGCCGCACTCTTCCTTGCATCCGAGGCAGCCAGTTGGATTACCGGTCAGAGCTTGGTGGTGGATGGAGGACATTTGCTGGTATGTAACGAAATCATGAAGTGAAAACGGTAAGTTGAAAGGGGCTATCATGATCATCGATATTCATACACACCTGTTTGAGTCCGCCGGGGTGTTTCCCCACAAGTGGCTAAAAGGCATCTACGATTTCAAAAGAACCCTTATGACCGAAGAGGAGGTGGAGGCATTTAAGGCGGCCTTTCAGCGGAGCGGCCGCGTGGAAGCCCTGATTGCCGACATGGATGCCGCGGGCATCGACAAGTCCGTGGCCCTGGCGTTGGATTTTGGCATCATGTGCCGCCAAGAGCCGGAGATCTCCATCTGGAAAGCCAATGAATATATTGCCGAGGCCCAGAGCCGATATCCGGACCGCATCATCGGGTTCGCGGGGGTCGATCCCTTGCGGGGCCGGGAGGCGGTCCGTCTGTTGGAGAAGGGGATCACCGATTGGGGCTTAAAAGGGGTTAAGGTCATTCAGAGCTTTTATAAGGTCACTGATCCCGAGGTGCAGGGATTCTTCGCAAAACTCAACGAACTGAAAGTGCCCGCTCTGATCCATACCGGTTCGGACCCCTGGCCTTTTTCCGTTGAAAACGGTAATCCGGCCGGTTTGGACACGCTGGCCCAGTGGTATCCGGATCTGAAAATGATCGCAGCACACTGCGCAAGGGGATACGGACAACTTCTCGGCGAAATCCTCACCTTCCGGGAAGGTCAAGTGTTCGCCGATATCGCCGGTCTGCAGTACGAAGCCATGAAAAGCCCCTGGCATTTTCAGCTTCAGATGAGATACCTGATGGATAAAACGCCCGGTGCCATAATCATGGGCACGGACTGGCCGTTTATCAAAACGCCGCCCATGCCGACCCACAAGGAATGGTTCGATACCATCAGAAACCTTGCCATCCCCAAGCCTTTGCTTGAATCCGGGGTCACGGATTTCAGCCCCGAGGAAAAGGCCCTCATTTTAGGCGGGAACGCTGAAAAGGTGCTTGGTTTGAAGCCGCAACAATCACAATAGTCATTGGAGGCGAAAATGAATAGCGCTTACACGGAATTTGAAAAACAATACATTTCAAGGACCAAAGGCTCCAGAAAGCTTTTTGATCGCGCCAGGGATTTTCTGGCCGGCGGAGTTTCAGGCAGCGGTGCCAACCGCTCACCCTATCCCCTATATGTGAATGAGGCCAGGGGCGCCAGGGTTTGGGATGTGGACGGTAACGAATACATTGATATTATGCTGAGCGGGGGACCGTCCATCCTTGGGCACTCTCCGCCGAAGATCATGGACGTGGTGCGACGGGAGTTGGACCGGGGTACCGTCACCCTGGTCACCAACCGGACAGCGGTCGATCTGGCTGAAAAGATCACTGAACATATGCCGGGGATGGACCTGGTGCGGTTCGTGAATTCAGGCTCTGAAGGGGTCCAGATGGCCTTGCGCACCGCCAGGGCCTACACGGGGAGGAACCGGTTCGCCAAGTTTGAAGGACATTACCACGGCCAGCTCGATTCTGTGCTGGTGAGCGGAGGGGCATTTGGCGGGCCTGAATCCGGTCCAGAACCAGTTGTCCAGGGTGCCGGCCTGCCGCAAGGAATAGCTGAGAACGTGTTGGTATTGCCTTGGAACAAACCGGACCTCTGCACCCGTTTGATCAAAAAACACGGGAACCAATTGGCGGCCCTCATCCTGGAGCCCGTTGCCGGCATGTATCTGGGGGGTGTGGGGGCGGAAAAGGAATTCCACCAACTATTGAGAAACCTGTGCCATGAATACGGCATCATCCTCATTTACGACGAGGTGGTGACCGGATTCAGATTGAGTCTGGCAGGTGCATATCCGTATACCGAAACCGTTCCCGATCTGCGGGTTCTCGGAAAACTCATCGGCGGCGGTTTTCCCATCGGAGCATATGGCGGCCGCAGGGATATCATGGAAAAAGTGGTCGCCGACATCAAGGCGCCCGCCCTGGCCGGACCCCACGGCGGCAAACCGAAAATCGTTCAATCGGGAACCTTCTCCGGCAATCCCATATCCATGATCGCCGGGTTGACCATGATCAAGGAATTGGAAACCCCCGGATTCTACGACCGGATCAACGGGTACGGCAAGCAAGTGAGGGATGGGCTGAGAAGATCGGCCTCAAAAAACGGGGTCCCGATGCAAGTTGTGGGCGTCGCCTCCATGTTCTGCGCGCATTTCTGCGCGCACCCGGTAAAAAGCCTGCGGGACCTGGCCAAAACGGATCAGGAAAACGGCGCGGCCTTTTACATGGGATTGGTCGCCAATGGAGTCCACAGCCCGCCCTTTCACCTGGGCTTTACCTGCAGCGCCCATGATGAAAGGGACATCAAAGCCCTGCTTCATGTGACGGACATGATTATAGAGAAGATTAGTCGTGCGGCCGGGCAAGTCGCATAGCTTAACTTCAAAACGATGTTACAAATACTTGGCAAATAACATGTTATACACCTAGATCTTTTGAGAACTTTGTGAGGAGGCTTTTATGATGAAGGCAAAGAAAACGGATTTCATCGTACCCAAGCGAACATTTGGCAATACCGGAGTCAAGATATCAAAACTTTGTCTTGGTGGAGGATCCTTTGGAAATACAGATAGCCAAGCATTTCTGGATGAAGTTTTGAGCGTCGGTGTCGATTGTTGGGAGATCGTTTCATTTACCGGGAACGTTTATGGTGAGTATTTCGAAAGGAATCCGGGAACACGGGAAAAAGTCTTCTTGTCGGGGAAAGTCTATTCAACAAGTCCGGATCTTATGCAGGAGCAGTTGAACAAATTGCTCAAAGAGAACCGGACTTCCTTCATAGATTTTCTAGCCATACATCATGTAGATGACGCAAATGTCCTCAACAAAGATGTGAGAAAATGGGTTGAAAAAACCAAGAAAGAAAAAAAGATTCGCTTTTTTGGATTCTGCACCCATAAAAACATGGAAGCTTGTCTCAGTGCCGCATCTATGCTCGATTGGATAGATGGTATTCAAACGGTTTACAACTATAGGATGCAGAGTTTTAAAGGCATGGAAGATGCTTTAAACAAATGTCATGAAAACGGTATCGGAATATTTGCTATTAAGTCCATGGGACTATGTGTTCAAAAAAAAAGCGACCTGAATAAGGTATCGCTTAAGAAACTGAACACATTTTTGGAAAGCCACAATGTATCCTTTGAGCAAGCAAAACTTAAAGCGATTTGGCGGAATCCCATTTTAACGTCAATCTGCTCGCTCATGCCCAACTCTTCTATTTTACACTCGAATGTTTCGGCAGCGGTGGATGAGAAACCATTGAACCCTGAGATTATGAAATCGTTGGAAGATTATGCAAATGGCACTGGAAAATATTTCTGTAGGCGCTGCGGCGCATGCGAAACGGCAGCTGCAGAAAAGACACCAATATTCGACATGATGGAATTGCTTATGTATTCAAGAGGATATGGCAAATACGATTGGGCTGCCCAGAGGTTTTCCCAAATGCCGAGGGAGATTCGAACAAAAATTGCTGATAGCGACTATTCGAGTGCGGAAAAAGCATGCCCGCAGAAAATGCCAATAGCACAACTCATGAAGCAAGCCTATTCAGAATTAAATAAAGAAGAAAGGGATTAAAAAAATTAAACTATAATTTATATTAACTTAGACCGTTTCTTTAAGTTTAAAATTTATTGAAATTACGAAAATTTTCAATGGCCTTTGCCTTTTAAATAGGCTCATTTGTATTAAATTTATCAAATTTGATACAATATAAATAAATCCTGGGATGAGCATTTAATATAAATCATCACCATTGCAACTATAGCGATCAACTTTTGTTTATAATTAATCATAATAAATTTAATTTTAATAATATTGTAGTGAAATATAAAAATATTATACAATTTACATAGTTTAAATAAATATTGATATGAAAAAGAATGCAGTAATTTATTTGATATATAAATTTCAAAAATTGGATGAATTTTATTGTAGGGAGTTATTAAGAATTGGATATTGAACATATAATAGCATATTTAATAGCATCCGTTATTATTGTGGCTGTTCCTGGACCCAACATTTTGCTAATCGTTAATGATAGCATTACACATGGATTTAGAAAAAGCGCGGTTACCGCTATGGGTATTGCCTCAGGTATGGGTTTCTTGTTTTTTTTGTCATTGGCTGGGGTTACAACATTATTGATGATGTTCTCATGGCTGTTTTTTCTTATAAAATGGGTTGGAGTTTGTTACTTTTTTTATCTTGGGATTTCTCAAATTATTTCATCATTTAAATCAAATCATGAAATTAGTGACAAAATTAAAGAAAAAAGAACTTTTTTTACCAAAGGATTCTTAATTTCCGTTACAAACCCAAAAGGTTTGGTATTTGCGGGTGCTTTCTTTCCACAGTTTTTAAATAAAGACTCAGATATGATTTCACAAGTCATAATTCTTTGTGGCGGCTTTCTTATTATCTCTCTTATCATCGGAATTTCATATGCTCTTTGTTGCGATACAGTCAGCAAATTGATCAAGGACAAGTCATTTAAGAATCATATGAATCGAATATCAGGTGTTCTGCTGATCTTTTTTGGAATAGGTCTAGCTTTTGCGAGAGAAGAGAGATAGGTCTTCGCCGGAAGATGAAAAACACTGGTACCATACGCGTAGCGCTGTTCGGTTGTGGATCTCGATAGCCCGCTCGCCTTAGAGGAAATGGGCAATCTGATGATTTTGTGCTCGTAAATTCTATGGTTTGTTTGGACGTGACTCCTTTGGAACGGATTACGCTCCGGCGTTCGATCACTCTATATTTGCTCCGGCGTTTCATGCGAGTAACGAAAATCGCTTTCTCGTGTCGGGTTTGTTGAACCATCTAAAGTCCTGTAGGGTGGTAATTTTATGTGTAGGCATGCTGCTCTAATGAAAGCGCTCACAATAAATTGATCCAAAGAAAACCTACAAAATAGATTTAAAATAGCCAGTTTGTTCAAGCAATAAGACGTTGTGAGTGGTAGCTGTGTTATATAGAATACGAAAGATCCACGTCTTGGGAAACGATAAATTTTAGCGCAGATCAATGCGATGAAAATGTTAATCGTATAAGGAGGAGCTATGAAAAATATGGCATATTGTTTGTTGGTGATTCAGATGTTTTTTTTCATATTTTCCGATGGCGGCAGTGCATGCACTACCTTTATATTGAGAAGCAACGAAGGGCAAGTTTTCGGAAGAAATTTTGATTGGTCATTCGATGACGCGTTATTGGTGGTAAATAAACGGGGATGCAGGAAAAAGAGTACTACACGGTCTGAGGAGAAGGGCCAAAAGGCGATTTGGACAGCAAAATACGGAAGTCTCACATTCAATCAATATGGCCGGGAGCTTCCCCAAGGCGGCATGAACGAAGTAGGGCTGGTAGTGGAAGGTATGTCCTTGAAAGAAACCCAGTATCCCATACCCGATAGCAGACCATACGTGGGTTCTTCATTACAATGGAGACAATATATTTTGGATACTTGTGCAACTGTAGCCGAAGTCATTGCTACGGATAAAAAAATACGCATAACAAATACGAGCAGAGGGCCTGGAGTACACTTCCTGGTGCTGGATAAAGATGGTGATTGTGCACTAATTGAATTTTTAGACGGCCACATGAAAATTTACCGTGGCAGTAATTTGCCTGTGGCTGTGTCGACAAACAGTCCCTATGAAGCATCTCTTGAATATCTACAGATAAATAAGCCACCAATAATTGACAAGTGGAATTCAATCCAGAGGTTTATCACGGCATCACATCGATTAAAAGGCTATGATAAAGATTCGGAAAAAAATAATTTGGTGGATTATGCATTTAACACACTTTCTGAAGTGTCTTTTGATAGCACTCAGTGGCGGATCGTTTATGACAATATAAACATGCATGCATATTTCAAAACCAAAACTAATAATAAAATTCGATATATTCATTTTTCTAAACTCGATTTTTCACCACAGTCACAAGTAAAAATACTGGATGCAAATGCGAAACTGACTGGGGATGTGACCAATGATTTTTCAGTTTATTCCTATGACGCAAACAGGAGATTGATAGGTGTATCTTACAAGCAGGTCCGTTTTTTATCCAGAATTCCAAATGAGCGGTTAGATGCTATTGCGCGGTTTCCCGAAAGCTTTGAGTGTAAAAAATAAATTGGTCGTCGGCAATATGGTATATGGTATTAAAATTTGCAAAGTTGGTTGCTTATCCTTGATGAAACTATAGTAGAGCGATTATGATGAAGTATGATGATCCGGTATAGGGTGCCATTATGGAGCTAAATGCAGTATCTAAGAAACTCGTATTTATAGATCCAAAATTTCGTGCCGTTGCAAGGATTATTGAAGAAAACAACAAATAAAGGATTAATTCAACAAATCGCTTGAGAGGGACCGGGCCGGTATAGCGACTTTTCAAAAGTATGTCTTTAATCAAATGAATACTTTACCAGGATTTCCGGGTTCAAAACGCCCGGCCCCTCAGCTTCCCGTTGGAGCGCTTTTATTTGAGCATATCAAAATGAATGACAGTTCAAAAATTGCTTATTGCGGTCTATTTTGCGGTGATTGCATTATTCGAAATGGTAAACTCTATGCGCTATCTCAAGAGCTGCTCAGCCGTATTCGTACACCCGAATTTGAAAAACTGGCTGAAGGTCTTCCTAAACTCAATCCTGATCAATTCAAAGATTTGAGAAACCATCAGTTTTGTCATGGCTTCCTTTCAGCGATGGCCCAATTGGACTGCGAAAAAACATGCAAAGACGGAGGTGGCTCAACTGCATGCAAAATTAGAAAATGTTGCCAAAAAAAAGGTTTAGACGGGTGTTGGTTGTGTGACGAATTTGAAAATTGTGAAATTCTTTCTTGGCTAGAACCGCTGCACAGAAAAGCTAATCTTCAAAACATGGAAATAATCTGCGACAAAGGGATGGATCTGTTTCTGAAAGGACCTAAATTTTGGTAATGACAATTCCTGCTATTGACCGGTTCCAATAAGATTTTTGAGGGCACAGGTGAAATATTACTTCCTGATGGTCAAATAGCGGTTAAAGGATTCGGTACATTTATGAAAGTTTCCCTTGAAAAGATGTCTAATTTGAATGAGGCAGCATTGGATTGGAAAGTTGTTAAAACACCTGAGGACCTGATTGAATTTGAATTGTAAATATCACATCTCTTCAGCGTAAAGATGCGCCAAACTAAGACAAAAAGGATTTACGAGTTCATTATAAATAATGAGAAAATATGAATAAAATTGATAGATTGAATCGTACGCATCATTTTATCATGGAGACGTTTGTCAAGACAGGACAGGCACCACACTACACGGATATTGCCAGGGAATTTAATGTTCCTCCAGACGATGGCAAACGTTTGTTACATGAGCTAATGAATAGGGAATTGGGAGCGGCCTGGTTGCATCCGAATACGGATTTTATAGTTACGTTTGGCCCTTTTAATAATCTGCCAACCCAATACCGGATCACAGTTGACGGACAACAAAAGTGGTTCACACCATGAGGATTCGATGCCTTAGCAGTTTGCTGGGCATTTCCTGGTAAAGACGTTCAAGTAGATGCACCTTGCCTGGACTGTGGTGATCCCATTAGAATCATCGTAAGCGATCACGGGGTAGCTAAAAAAAGGCGTTGAGGGCGGTTTTTCGCTGGACTCTGCACGCGTTTTGAAGTATAGAATCATGGGAAAGAACGGAT
>JANQDY010000035.1 GCA_028278625.1 Thermodesulfobacteriota bacterium | reverse complement strand
TGGTCGGGACGCGGAGATTTGAACTCCGGACCCCCTGAACCCCATTCAGGTGCGCTTCCAGACTGCGCCACGTCCCGAAAAAAATGGATTATCGTTCTTCCATGCCCCTTTGTCAAGCAATAAATGAGCGGAAAAACGGCGGCATTTCTAACGCCTGGCCGGCAATTGCGTCGGCCTTACGGGGCTTGGCGGCCTTGGCGGTCGGGGTCCCGGCCCCGGGCGATAGTGGTAATAGCGTCCCGGATAAGGGCCCCAGTAGGGTCCGCCCACCGGGGGACCGTAATAGGGATATACGCCCCCGTAATAGGTTCCACCGCAAGAAGAAAAGGATACCATCAGCAAACCGAACACCAAGGCAATCGCCAAATTGACCACGTATTTCATGATGGGTTCCTCCTGTTGGCGACTTTGGCGGGCAGTTGCTGAACCCCGAAAACAGCCCCGGCGGGATCCGCCAGAATGGCCACGTCGTCCGTTCGATCAGGATCAAGCCCAACCAGCACTCTGCCCCCCAGTTTTTCCGCGGTTGCGACAATGGCCTCAATGTCCTTGACACCCACGTAAGGGACCCAATTGGGCTTAACCCCTTTCCAGGGTATTTTCACCATTCCGCCTCTGGGCCGGCCGTCTTTCATCAGTAATAGATACCTTGAATCCACACCCACATTTTTGAATTGCGGCTCATAGCCGACAAGTTGCCGGTAAAACTTAAGCGCCCGGTCCACATGGCTTGTCCACAATTCACTCCCTATCCAGACGTTGGGAACGTATGGGCCATCCGGCGGATCGCCCTTGGCGGCCGTCAGAATCCCGAAAGGGGCCCCTTCCGGATCGCGGACAACCGCCAGATATCCCCGATGGGGAATCTCCTTTGGCAGGGCTCTGATGGTACCGCCGTTTTCGCTCACCACTCTCACGGCCTGATCCAAATCCGCCACCGACATGAAACCGAGCCATCTGGAATCGGCCAACCTGCCCTGATCGGCTTTTATCTGGACGGCATTTCCAATGGGAACGCCGCCATTATAGACGGTTTTGATATGGGCGTCTCCCGGCATGGTGTTTTTAAATTCCCAGCCGAACAAACGCCCGTAAAAATCGCAGGCAACCGGCAGATCCCGGGTGAAAAGGTCAAACCACACGAACTTGCCCACATGTCGAACCGATGATGAGCCATCGGAGACAGGCGGCAGCGTCAATTGCGAACCGGCACAACCCAGTGCAAAGACACCCATAAACCACAAAATGGCGATGACTCCGAAAAGACTGGCACGGCGTGACCGCCGATCTCTTCCCCTATGAATGCGCCCCATTTCAGACCTCCCGGCTAGAGTCATTGCAGACAACAAATGCCTTATGAATGTATACCTTAACCCATCGTGCGTGCTTGGATTCCCAATCCCAAAATGACACTTATTCCTCTGTCGTTCCGGCGAAAGCCGGAATCCAGTCAGAACGATACTGGAGATAATTGTTTTGGCTCCATAGTCATAGATCCTCAACTGGATACCGGATCAAGTCCGGCATGACGGGATACTAAATTCGGCATTACCGGTGACTCTCGTTGTAGAGTCTATCAATCCCCTAGTTTCATAGCATCTTTTTTTGTGGATTTCAACGACCGCCCAATGCGGAGACCGGCCCAACGGTTCCCACAACAAACCGGCTTGCCAGATTCCGGGTTTTTACTGTATGCTTAAGACTTACAATAATAATGAGATGATCATGACACAGCCTGACTGTATCAGCAACCGCAATCTCAAAATCATTGACGCCTACGTGAAACACCGTCTGGGGCCGGAATACGATCTCTTCCAGGGGATTCCCTGGCCCGAGGGCTATCCTTCGGCGGAGCGTTTCTTTCTGGATGAGGATCAATGGACCACCCATGATAATTTCACCCGGATCTTCAGACGGGCCAAGAGACAGGTGGGCGAAGCCAACTTCTTTTTCAACTGCGGCCTTTCTTCCGCCAGACTCCGTTCATGGGGCCGATTCCATTTCTTTGCAAAGATCTTCGCATCGCCCGCCGATGGCTATCGAAAGCTTCCCTTTTTCAACAAGCAGTTCAACGACACAAAAGAGATTGAAATCATACGAAGTCCCACCTATGACCGCTCCTCAAAAAAGATCAAAACATTGCTTAGGATCACCTTTCACGATGATTTCGACCCCAACGGGGATTATATTGGCGACGCTTTCATGAGGGGCATTTTGGCCTCCATCCCGACCATCTGGGGCCTCCCGCCCGCCCGCATCGAGCAGCCCCTGTCGCCCTATGACCTGGAGGTGGTGCTCAACAAGGACCCGGAGTTTGCCGAAAGCCACCTGGATGTGCGGATGCAGAATGGCCGCTTGAGCCTTCGGGACCCCAACACCCTGGAACGGGTGACCATTGGAAAGGAGGTCCTGCTGGAACCGGATTTGGTGGACAACAAAAACCTCTTTCTGGGGAAATACAGGGAACCCGGCGGGAACACCATTGGCGGCCATTCTCAGAAAGCAATCCTGATCACCCGGACCTATTCACTCGACGGCAGGGAAATTCTGACAAAAGGGGAGATTTTTGGGGCACCTTACAGCATCCTGAACGTCTCCTTTAACCACATGCCCTTTTTCCGCCGCCTCATCGAAGCCTTCAAACCGAACGGAAAAGAACCGGATACGGAGAGACAACTCACCGAGACCATTGACCAACTCCGCGAGAGCATCAGGGAAAAGAACCGGGCCAACCGTGAGCTTAAAAACGCCAGGGATCTGCTGGAAGTGAAAGTGAGGGAACGGACCAAAGAGCTGGAAGAAGCGAGGGAAGACCTGCTCCGCCTGAACCAAGAGCTTGAACAAAAGGTGAAAGAGCAGCTGCGCAAGCTCAAACGGCACGATCAATTGCGCAGGTATCTGTCACCAACCCTGGCCAAAACCATTCTGGCCACCGACGAGATACTGGGAGCCGAGCCGCAACGAAAACTGCTGACCGTTGTCTTCACGGATATTCGAGGGTTCTCAACGCTTACGGAGGGCCTTGAACCGGAAGAACTGTTCCAGCTTCTGAGCCATTACTTCTCCATCATGATCGACATCGTGCACCGGTTTGACGGCACCCTGAACAAAATCATCGGTGACGGGCTTCTGGTCTTTTTTGGTGACCCCGTCCCCATGGAAGACCACGCAAAGCGGGCGGTTCAAATGGCCGTCCGGATGCAGCAAAAGGTGAAACAGCTCAAGAAGGAGTGGCGCCGTTACGATCACGAACTGGGGATGGGGATCGGCATCAACACCGGATATGTGACCATCGGAAATGTGGGCTCGGACACCCACAGAGACTATACCATCATCGGCAATCAGGTCAATGTGGCCTCACGCCTGGAAAACCTGGCAAAAGCGGGTGAGATCCTCATCAGCCGGCGCACCCTCAGCCTCCTAAACCATGAGCAGGCCGTCACCGAAATGGGGGATATTACGGTTAAGGGCATCCACAGCCCGGTGAAGACCTATCGGGTGGAATGGGAATGAACACAGGTGTAAAGCCGAATATTTCCGGGGGGTCACTTCCAAAGAAGAGTCCTCTCACGCCACCCAATACTTGAAATGATGGGGTTCTTGAGGGCGATCACCCCAGCTTCTTGGTGAGATGAATGAATTCACTCCGATCAAAACCAAGGGTCTTGAAGAAAGACAACAGATCAACGGAATCCCAGCGAACCGTCGTGAAAATATGGTCGATCCCCTTTTCACGATATACCTTCAACAGTTTTTCAGCCAGCCTGCGGCCAATGCCCCGGCCCATGTATTTGGGATGGACGCCCAGTGTGGCGATCCACGCGCTTTTTTGAAGGCCAAATCCCCCAAAAACCGTATAACTGATCATGTATCCCACGATTTTCCCATCCAGTTCGGCCGAAAAACTGATTTCTCCGTCCTTTTGAACCTGCTCCTGGATGATATAGGAAAAATCGATGGCCGGGGAGTCCTTGGTAATTGAGGACTGGATGGCCGTAATCTCAGGAGCGTCTTGGGGTCTGATCTCTCTGATCAGCAAATTCTCTAACAGATCATCCATAGAACAAATTCCTTAATCGACTCTGATGATTTTCACACGGCACCCGACCCAGTCCGGCGGCAGATAAACCCGTCCACTGTTCCCACTCAACTTAACGATCTTCTCAACCATCTCCTCGCCATAAATTTCCAGCTTCACCTTACCCCTGCCTTTGGCCGGAGTGGCTTTGTCTTCCTTTTTTGTTTTCTTTTCACCCGGCATTTTGTTAAACTTCCCGGCAATACTCCAAAACAGCGTTTTGGGCCATCAACCTGCTGATATTAATAATAATCTGGAAGCTAACCTCAAAAAGATAGCATCCAAGCCTGACTACAACATAGCTATATCATAACTACCCGTCAAGAAAAAAGTCGCCAATCAACGCGACAGACATCTTTTGCGGGAAGTTACAACCCATTGCTTTAGGGCCTCTAAACAGGGAGCGGAACGTCATGCGGAAAACAGATCCAACATACCTCCAACCCACCGCCATTATCGACAGTGATCACCCGACCATAAAAGACCATGCGGAAAAGACGACACAAGGCACGAGCGATGCCGTTGATATGGCGGTGAAGCTTTACTACGCCGTAAGGGACGGCATCTGGTACGACCCCTATTACCCCTTTTACCTGCCGGAACACTACCGTGCAAGCAATGTTTTAAAGAGCGGCCGAGGATACTGTGTCTGCAAAGCCTCGGTGCTCTGCGCCCTGGGAAGGGCCTGCCAAATCCCTTCCAGAGTCGGTTTCGCCGATGTCAGGAACCATCTGGCCACGCGACAGCTCCTGGAATTCCTGGGAAACGATCTCTTTGTCTACCACGGCTATGTTGAGTTTTTTCTTGAAGAAAAATGGGTCAAAGCAACACCCGCCTTCAATCGGGAGCTCTGTGCGCGGCACAAGGTGGCACCTTTGGAATTCAACGGCCGGGAAGACTCCATCTTTCACCCTTTCAACCTCGAAAACAAACAATTCATGGAGTACATCAGAGACCACGGTGTCTTTGCTGACATTCCTTTGAACATGATTCTCGAGGCCTGGAAAACCGCTTATGGTGAAGATCGGGTCCAGAGCTGGATCCAGATGTATGAAAAGCGCGGCGGTGTTTCCGGCAGGGACTTCTCCAAGGAGGAGGTTGTCAAGATTTGAATCTTATTTTGTTCCCATCATAATGCCCGAATCCATGGGGCCTTTGAAGGGAAGCCCCTCGATCCGGCCCAATCCAGCCTTTTCCATCATCCCGTGAATCTGGGCCTCCGTATAAGACCGCCCTTTTTGGGTGTTGATGAGCATGTTTAGATGAAACAGGGCTGGGAAGAGCGGGCCGTCGGCGGAATTGTTCAAAATGAAGTCGTGTACAAAGAGACTGCCGCCGTCCACCAGTGCCGAAACGGCCTTCTCAAGAATCATTTCACATTCATCCGGCCCCTCACTGTGCAGAATATGGCTGAGCCACGCCGCATCATAGGTGCCATCTATCTCATCTTCCAAATAGTCACAGGTCATGAACCGAATCCGGTTTGAAAGGTCAAAGCGGGCAATGGTCTTTTCGGCAAAGGGACGCGTGGTGGAAAGATCCGCCACGGTGGCGGTAAGGGTCGGGTTGGCCATGCAGAAATGGATGGCGTAAGTGCCGGGACCTCCCCCCAGATCCAGCAGACTGGTTTTTCCGCCCAGGTCGATCTCCCTGGAGAGACCCGGTGCGATGGACATGGCCAGATTGAACATGCCCATGAGAAAACTCTCCCGGCCCCGATCGCTCTGGACGGTTTCACCGGAGACGGGCTCCCCTTTTTTGATGGCGTCATGGAGCCGGGACCATGGTTCCACCAGATGATGATGGTGCATGATCATAAAACCGATGTAACGGGGGGAGTCTTTGACCAGCAAATCCCTCCCCTCGGGCGTATTGGCATATCGTGAGCCGGTTTTCGCCAGCAACGCCATGGCCGAAAGCGCGTCCAATAGGGCCGTTAACCCCCTTTCGTCCACGCCCGTTCGCTTGGACAGCTCGCCGGCGCTCACCTGGTCCCCATCGATGTGGGAAAACACCTCAAGTTTGACACCGGCATGTAAGGTACAGGTATGCCAGTATTTTCCGGACAGCGCCAGCAGATCGCCGGCATTCCATTTTTTCATTTCATGTCCTCCGTCTTCCCCTCACATAGGAAATGGAAATGGTCATTGGGGCCATATTCTCACTCATCTGTCCCCATAAATCAAGGTAGATAAATGCCTTTCAGGTCTGACCCGTTGACATCCGCCATCATTGGGAATAAGCTGTGATCGACCATTTTGGCTTTTTGGGAGGAAACAGCTTTGAAGAACGCGACCCGTTATGCCGTCACCGTCATCTGTGAAGACCGGGTGGGTCTGGTGGGTCAGTACACCGGCGCCATTACGCAACTGGGGGGAAACATTGAGGTGCTGGATCAGAATGTCCGTCTGGGATATTTTGTCATCACCCTCATGGCCACTTTCAGGACACCCGTCACCGCTATGGACGTCCGGAAGGGGCTTGAAAAAATAGATGACACCGGCACGCCGGCCATCAGTGTTTTACCGAGACGCGACGCGACGATTCCTCCCGTGGGTCACGGAGCGCCCTTCGTACTGGCCGTGTCGGGAATTGACGCCCCCGGGACTTTTTCCATGGTCACCACAAGCCTGGCAAGGTACGACATCAACGTGGAAAGCCTTGCCTGCCGGATCCACGAAGGTCGATTCACCATTATTGGTGAACTCACGGTCCCCCATTCCGTGGATGTTAAAGCAGTCCGTGGGGAACTGAGTGAAATCCTGGCTGATAAAGAGGTCAAGGTCTCCCTGATGCACTCGGACATCTTTGACGCCACCAACCGAATCCATATGCCCGGCCATCAAACGGAAATGCCGTCATGAGCAGAAATGAAGACATCCTTTCAACGGTCCGCATGTTCCAGGAGGAAAACCTGGATGTCAGAACCGTCACCCTGGGGATCAACATCACCGATTGTGTTTCCTCCGACGTGGCGCGGTTCAGTGACAACCTCATTACCAAAATAAAACGCCTTGCCGGATCACTGGTACGTGTTTGTGAAGGGATCTCGGATCGCTACGGTATCCCGGTGGTCAACAAGCGCCTGGCCATTTCACCCATGGGCGCCATCGCGGGAAATACCGACACCGCCGGGCTTCTTCAACTGGCCCAAGCCCTCGACCATGCCGCCGAATATGTGGGCGTCGACCTTTTGGGAGGCTTCACGGCCCTGGTACAGAAAGGGATTACGCCCGCCGAGGCCCGGCTCATGGAGAGCCTGCCGGATGTTCTTTCCGAAACGGATCGCATCTGCGCCAGTATCAACGTCGCCACCAGCAAAGCAGGCATCAACATGGACGCCATCCTACGCTTGGGTCGAATCATCAAAATTTCAGCGGAAAAGAGCGCCCACCAGAGAGGGTTTGCCTGCGCCAAACTCTGCATTTTCGCCAACATGCCCGAGGACAATCCCTTCATGGCGGGTGCCTATCTCGGCTTTGGTCAGGGGGAGGCCGTGATCAACGTGGGCATCTCCGGACCCGGTGTGGTCAAGCGTGCAATTGAACGTCTCAGGCGGAAAACACCCGGCCTCGATCTGCGGATGCTGGCCAGTGAAATCAAACAGACCGCATTTCGGGTCACACGGGTCGGCGAACTCCTTGGGAGAGAAGTGGCCCACGGCATCGGCGTCGATTTTGGCGGTATCGACCTGTCACTTGCACCCACCCCCAAAGTGGGCGATTCCGTTGGTGAGATTCTCCAGGCCATGGGCATTGAAAAAATCGGTGCCCCGGGAAGCACGGCAGCGGTGGCCATGTTGAACGATGCCGTCAAGAAAGGGGGACTCTTTGCCTCCTCATCCGTGGGGGGCATGAGCGGCGCTTTTATTCCCGTGGCCGAAGACAGCGCTCTTGCCGCTGCCGCCGCAGAGGGAACCCTTTGTGTTGAAAAGCTGGAAGCCATGACCGCGGTCTGCTCCGTGGGTCTCGATATGGTCTGTATTCCTGGCGATACGGACTCAGATACTATCAGCGCCCTTATTGCCGATGAAATGGCCATCGGTGTCGTCAACCACAAAACCACGGCCACCCGGCTGATTCCGGTGCCCGGTAAAAAGGAGGGGGACTGGGTGCGCTGGGGGGGACTTTTTGGTGCATCTCCGGTGATGGGCATCAGGGCCTCCGGGGCATCCAGCGGATTTGTTCGTTGCGGAGGGCGCATCCCGGCGCCGATTCACTCTTTTAATAACTGAAAACTTACAGTGCCCTAACATAACGCTAACATTTTGAGGTTAGCTTTCTGCATATTTTTCTAAAAACGGAAACAAATGATGGCGAAAGAACGAATCCTTGTGGTTGACGATGAAGAGGATATCCTGGAACTCTTGAAGTTCAACCTGACAAAAGATGGCTACAGCGTGATTTCCACCACCACCGGCGAAAAGGCCGTTGAACTGGCGCGCGCGGAACTCCCTGAACTGATATTACTGGATCTTATGCTTCCCGGAATGGACGGGCTCGAGGTGG
>JANQDY010000025.1 GCA_028278625.1 Thermodesulfobacteriota bacterium | reverse complement strand
TTTATAGATAGGCGGCACGCACTCACAAAAAGAAGGGATATAAAACCGTTTCAGAAAAAAGTCCGAAAAGGACTTCGATAGCTGAGGTTTGCGTTATCGAAATGGTGTTTCATATAAAATGGTTCAATTCAAATCCTGTATTTATATGGACAGCCTGATTTTCTTCAATATGAATAAAATCTACGAATTCATTCTTTTCATTTCTCAGCATTTGACAGATAAGATTTCCATAGGGAGAGTTTTCATACAACTTCCGAAATTTTTCTTCGCTTTCGGCGAGCGCGTGCTCTGTAGCCATCCGCTCATCTGCATCGCTGATGACGCCATACATACGTGTTGCCTCATTCTGGTCATTGTAAACAAACCGGCCTCTGCCCTCGATATAGTGAATAGAATTGTCGGGCCAGATCACGCGATAAATATTGACATAGTCTGAATGGTTGATCCGGGCGTGCTCGACCTCGGCTTGTACGATCGGCAGGTCGTCTGGATGAACTCGGCTAGCGAACTCCTCGTAGGTCACCTCTACTTCTCCAGGCTCGTAGCCGTGTAACCTAAAGTGCCCGTCTGTCCAAGTCACCTCCTGGGTGACAAGGTCCCAGTGGAAGATGCCGACGTGTGCAGCTTCGAGTGATAGTTCAAGCTCCTCCCTGGCTAATTCCAGCTTAGCAACCATCTCTTCCAAGTATGTTGGTTTGTCCGTCATGGTAATTGTTCTAAATTAGATTGGTTCAAAGTAACATAACTTGCATAAAGAAAAAATTTTCTGAATTTCTGTTTTTGCCAATGTTTCCGGTATCCTGAACATTAGCCGATTTAACCACGCGTCGTCAAAACATTTCCCTAACCCTCAACCAAAGGAGGTCCATCATGAAAATCTCACTGTGTGTCACATATTTTTTCAATTAACAGCGGATGAACGCAAAAAAATACGTTGAGAAATTATGACTTCATTCTCGGAAATTTCCAAAATCATTTCGGAGACATCGACCTGTCATCCATTACATCCGAGGAAATCTTGGCTTTCATGGCAACGATCTCGAATGGCACCAAACATAACACCAAAAAGCTTCGTTTCAGCCTTCTGTCTGCCTTTTTTAACTTCGTCAAGAACTCTCTCGATCACGATTGCCGCAATCCATGTGACAATCCAGCACTGCGCAAGCTGTTCAGGAGCGCGAAATTAGGTCAACCCATAATCCTTGAAAAGGATGTGGTCGATGAAATGGTTTTCAGAACTCAGAATACACGGAACCGGCTGATGCTTGAACTCATGGCACGTAGCGGCATGCGGGTCGGGGAGGTCCTGAAACTCAGACCAATGGATATTGAAGACCGGAAGGCTATCATTCGAGACCCTAAAAGCGGAGGGGAATCCGAGGTCGTTTTCCTGCCACAAAAGGTTTCCGATCGGCTTAGGAGCTATATCAAGGAAAATGAAATTGAGCCCGATGCCAGAATTTTCCCAATCACTTATGCCGCTGCCAGGCTGATCGTAATAAAGGCAGGGAATCTGGTAAGTATCTTTGCTAGAATTATCGGCTCTATTCCTCGGCCTTGTCGCCGCTTCAATGACCGTGCACTAATGGTCGTAATACATGGTGGGGACCTCTTTTCTAAGACCAAACGTGAAATTAGATGGGCCTCATCCTCTGTAAAGGTGCGCGTGTAAGTAACTGAATCTCCCTCTTTAAGCCCTTGGATGGCTTTTATTCGAATCGGATTTGGCATTTTTTTATTCCCATTAATACCGTATGAGAAGCGTCACATCCTTATCCCTTCATTTTAGTATTCAAGGGTAACCAGCTTATCGAAAACAGACAATACAAAATCGAAGCATCCTCTCTTCTCTCTTTATTAACGATCTATAAATAATTTGTTTTGTCACGTTGGAAGATCAGGAATATCATTGAAACATGGTCGTAGTCCGCGGCGACGCATCTCCGACGAGCTAATCCCAAGGGGCCTATTCTCGATGCACCGCCGATCCGGACGGTGCACTCCTCAGAGCCAATAGCCTACTTTTGAGGCTTCACCCCTTCATTCACCGGATGATCCCTCAAAACTACCCCATCAGTGGATTGAAACCCTTCTCGACCGGTGAGTCACCTCAGTCCGAAATGTTGCAGATAGCCTTGACATTGTTGATCTGCGTTAGAAGATCGTAATTTCGCAACACTTCGACCCGGTTGGTTTCCGGTGTGCCGCCCGCGCAGATTGCGCTGGACAAAAAGTAGCCCCCGAAGCGGGATGCGGTCAGCTCCTGGATGAAGTAGAGCAGCTTCAGCCGGTCCTCCGTGGCAACATTCTTCTTGGTTTTGAAATATTTGTCGATCAACGGCCGGGTCTTTTCGTTGCGATAGTCCGCGACCGTCGGCATGGTGGTCACCACACCGCCGGCCATCTCCATCAGCATGCCCAGAAATTCCACAAATTTCAGACGAATGTGATACAGGCCAGCATTGCTGATGGAAACATTGGGATAAGTCAACCCAGAAGGGTGCACGTTATGCTCGCTGATCGCTCCGGTAATGCAACCCCATCCGATTTCAGAGCTGAGCGCCATTTCATTCAATTTGTACCGGATATGACTGGCCTTTGAAATTCCGTTGTAGTCCGCGATTAACGCCGCCGCACCGGCAATCATATTCGTGCGAGCGGTCGTGCACGCGGCTTTGACCGAGCGGACGAAGGCAGAAAAATAGGTGATATAATTTTCGGTAAACTCCCATTCCCCGCACATGAATACGTTTTCCCAGGGGATGAACACATTGTCGAAAACCGTGAGGCATTCGACCATGGTGTGTTTGGAGGAAGCCGGATTGGCCATGGGGTCCGGATTGGGCGGACATGGACCGGGCCGGGTGACAAAGGTAATTCCTTTGGTGTCGACCGGACAGACGAAGCTGAGGGCGTAGTCTGCATCATCCGCTGTCATCACCCGGCTAGGGGCGACAAACAAATAGTGAGTGACCGGCGCTGCCGATGTGTGCATTTTGGCGCCGTTTACCACGATGCCATCTGCTCGCCTTTCCACCACCCGCAGAAACAGGTCCGGATCCTCCTGCTTACCCGGGGGTAAAGAGCGATCCCCTTTGGGATCCATTACGGTGATGGAGCACCGAAGGTCCTCCTTCTGAAGCGTTTTGAGCACATTCAGAAAATTCTCAAGATAGCGTGTTCCCTTGGCCTGGTCGATGTCCCAGGCCATCATGTAGTACACGCTCCAGCCAGAGGCCATGCAGAATGAACAAAAATTGCGGGCATTGTTCTTTTTCATGACGGACACCATCTTCTTGATCTCGTCCGGCGTCCGGCAGAGGTGCGTCCAGAAGCTGACTTCCTCATCGATCAGGTCGGACCAGTATACGAAATCATCCCGATACTCCTGCTCGTGCGTCCAATCATAGAACTTCATGTTTTCTTTCAGGCTTTGCTCAAAGTACACGCTGTCTGCCACGTTTTCAATTTTCTTTCCGAGCAGCCACACCTCAGGCTTCTGCCGGCGAATGGTTTCCAGATATTGTTCTCCGGTCATTAAACCCATGTTTCACCCTCCCTATTGCGTTCTATTTCAAATCGGTTTTATTTTCTTGCAGGAATCCCTCGCAAAGGGCGCCTAATTGTCATTTGCCAGCTGAAGATGCGATGGTGTGCCGCCGAGCTTCAGGTCTTCGAAGTTCTCCATCCAGATCCGGTTGCCGATCACGTCGTATTCCAGCATCGCCTCCGTAAGATCGATTCTCACGGAGGCGTCGAGAATCTCGTTCGGCAATAGAGGGTCCATGGTCAGTCGATACGACGCCTCGCTCCCTACCAGATACGACTCGACCACCGCTTGCGCCGGCGGCATGTTTTTCAGCTTCAACCGACTACGGCTGATTTTTTCCAGAATTTCCCGACCTGTTTTATTCAACTCGTCCAAGGGCCACAAACAATGCCGCCATTTTTCTTCCAGCTTTTCTTTAAATTTTCTGGCTTCGAAAAATTTCGCGCCCGACTCGATTCCTAGCTGGTCCAGCGTTTTTATGATGCCGCGAAACCCCAGGCGTAGGTTGTTCGGGCGAATCCACAATCCGGGCAAGCCTTCTCGAATTCCTAAGAATCCGAAAGCTTTGTTATTTCTGGCCTGTCGCCCGGCCGGAAGCTCCGCGGCCAGACAACAGACCCAACTTCCATCCCAGGAAACCAAGCGCTCCTCACCGTCACGCCAACCGTTCAGGTAGCGATTCACCGGATCCGCGGCCTGGCTCAGGCGGTAGAGCCCGCGTTCGTCGCTCTCGATTTTCCCGCTGCTCACCAGGCGTGCGGTAGCCACCCGGATCGTGTTGCCCGTAAACCCGAATAATTTGCCGATCAACACCAATGTTTTGATCGATACGGCCGGCTGCTCCGACACTCGCAGGATGCTTAGAATCAGATTTTTAGGTTTTATGTTGTACTTCATAGCATATTACGCTATTTTTATTTATTTGGTCGTTTTTGTAATATTACATCAATGATGGCCTGTCAAGTATTTCCTGTAATCTTTATTCAAGGGTCGATGCGGCACACCGCTACATACGCTCCCAGGACGAAGATACCAATTGAGATCACCAGCAAGACATCCTTGCCATGCGAATATACCGATCTCCAGAGATGTAACTGGAAAAATTAAGCGGTGCTTGAACAATCCGCTGGATTGAGAATTTTCATGGCTGAATTTTTCTGGAATGGAGCCCGATTATATTACTGTCTTATGGTGACTGTTGAACCATTCTCTGCATGAAAACCGTCTTGGATGGTGACAATTGGCGATTGAAACGTGACGGTGGCGCCGCTCTCTATGACCACCCCGACGCCCAATGTGATGGATATGGCGGTCACGCAAGTGCATGTTGAACCTGCAGGGAACGTCACGTTTTCTAGGATGAGCTCAGGATCTGAACAATCAGGGCAAACGGGCCCAACAGGGCATGCCGATACTCCTGACAACCGCCCGAAATTCTGGGTCCAATAGTAACCGTACGTACTACCGGCGTCATAAAAATACCCAACACCGATGTCGCAGGGGGTTTCGTTGAGGATATTGGCCCGGTGCCCAGAACTGTTCATCCAGGCGTTATGTGCGGCTTGGGCGGTGCTAAACCCACAAGCAACGTTTTCCGCGGCAAAGTTCCAATTGTATCCGGCATCTGTCATCCGCTCACTCGGGCTGCTTCCGCCAGCGCCTGTGTGGCTGCAGTATTCTGTCTGAGTACTCATATAAGTGGAATGTTCGCGAGAAGAGTTTACCAGGCGTTGATCACACGACAGAAGGTGGAGGCTGTTCGTCGCCCGCTCTTGATTTACCAGTGTGATAGATTGAGATTCCTGGGAAAGCAGGCCGGTGCAAGCAACGGCCCTGAGTGTTTCGGTCATCAAATCATAGGCGATTTCGCGTATTTCATGAACCGCGTTCTCCAAGTGTCTCACTTCAAAATGTCCGCCAGGGAAAATGATCGTGCCGGACAGTCGGCCGTCTTTGAATACCAGGGTCACTTCACTGTCTTCGATGCCTTCCAAATGGCCGATCCAAGCGTGACCCAATCCACAGCCCGTTTCAATACGGTCTAACAGGGCTGTAAAGGTTTTATCATCGAACAGATTCAGCGAAAGGCGTTCGGGTTTGTCCTCTCGGTCTAAGACAAGCATCTCGAAATTGATTTGGCAAGGCCAGCGCCGAATGACCAGGGATTCATTTACCGTGCCCAGCCCGGAGGCCTCTTTCAAGGGTAAAGCCGTGAAAAGGCTGTGTGGTTTTTCTTCCAGCGTTTGGGCGGCAACATGAAATGATCCAAAGGCCAACAGCAGGCCGATCAATACCCCTGTAAACCAAATCCTTTTATCGTGACAGGGCTTAAAGTTAAAAATCTTTTTGGAATTGATATTCAATGTGGTCATTGCTGAGCCCTACCGGGAAATCAGAATATTTTAGTCAGAGATCATAGGAAAACCCAACAGATGAAAATGGAAGACCCAAATTTAAGGTTCCCCTAAAAGGTCAAAATCGACAAAAAAGTGCTAACAACATCAATCGGCGGCATTATCCAAAAATGTCAAGATCGAACTTTTTACGAGTGCATCAAGTTCGCAGAACCTTTTAAGTTGAAGGATCAGACAAGGAGTCTTTTGCCTGAGACTGATAGAAGGTCCACAGTACGTGCATCATCTTTCCGTATCACATCCAACATGATTTCGCAATGCTGCCAGATGAAGGGAGATGTCCCCATTCAAAACCCTCTCAGTGAGTGTGAACAGGCACCTCACGAATTTGTCCACCCTCAAAGAAATCTATTAACTCTGGTAGATCCATTCCCTCATACATCGCTTTGGCTTCCCGCAAATTTTCCTCGGCCTCTTTGTTAAGCTTTTTTTGGCACTGGGCGAGAGGAGCGATGACATGTGCTATCATATACCGGATACCGAGCGCCCGGAAGGCTTCCAAGCTCTCCCTAAGCAACCGCTCGGCCAGTAATAGTACCGTTGCAATAGCATCAAGCCTTTTTATGGAATCTTCATCAGACCTGAGCGTGTTGTTGTTGGCAAAAAGGCCATCAAACCATTCAAGATTCAACTTTCCACATCTCTTTTCAGAGCCCCATAGAAATGCTCAGCATCCTGTGCAGAAAGCAGTTCATCATTGGCGACTTCATCCATCAGTTTTGCTAATCCATAGTTCACAATGACCTCTTCCATACGTTCAAATTGCTCGATGGGAATCTGAACGGCTATCGGTTTCTGATTCTCATCCACAACGATGCTTTTATGAATCTCAAGCATATCAACCCCCCAACAGCATGTTTGTTGTCCTTTCACATAGCAGTGATTACATAATTTTTCTGTTCTGTGCAATGCTCCGTTTGGCAATGCTGGTGTTCAACCATGCTTGTATTGACAGGAAGTATTCTCTGACAGTTCCGATTTTGCCAATGTTTCTGGTATCCTAAACAATAGCCGATTTAACCACGCAGCATCAAAACATTTCCCTAATCCACAATAACAAGGAGGCCCGCATGAAAACTCCACGGTGTATTACCCTTTTTTTCAATTATCAGCGGATGAACGTAAAAAAAATACGCTGCGGAATTATGAGTTCGTCCTAGGCAATTTCCAGCACCGTTTCGGCGACATAAACCTATCATCCATCACATCCGAGGGAGTCTTGGGTTTCATGTCATCAATCTCGGATGGCACCAAACAGAACACCAAGAAACTGCGGTTCAACCTCCTGTCGGCTTTTTTCAATTTTGTGAAAAACTCCCTCGACCACGATTGCCAGAATCCTTGTGACAATCCAGCGCTACGCAAGTTGTTCAGGGGTGCGAAATCAACCCAATTCAAAACCCTGGAAAAGGATGTTGTCGATGAAATCATTTTCAGGACCCAAAACCCAAGGAGCCGGCTAATGCTCGAACTCATGGCACGTAGCGGCATGCGGGTCGGGGAGGTCCTGAAACTCAGACCAATGGATATTGAAGACCGGAAGGCTATCATTCCGAGACCCTAGAACCGGCAGGGAAGCCGAGGTCGTTTTCCTGCCACAGAAGGTTGCCGACCGGCTTAGGAACTATATCAAGGAAAATGAGATCAAGCCTGATGCCAAGATTTCCCCGTTCACATATGCGGCCGCCAGGCCGATCGTAAAAAAAGCAGGGGATCTGGTAGGTATCGATGTCGGGCCGCACGATCTTCGAAGACACGCTGC
Source organism: Thermodesulfobacteriota bacterium (assembly GCA_028278625.1). Next base: position 25,335 of record JANQDY010000025.1, on the reverse strand, counting down.
CACGTATGCGTCTCGCGCGGGAACGCCTCTTGAAGTCGTGTCAAAGGTATTGTTGCGGCATTCCAACCTAGCGACCACCCAGCGGTATTTGGGTGAAATCAGTGATGCCGAGGCGATGCGGTGGATCGACAATCTGCACGTGTAACATAACGAACGGCCGGGCTGGAACCGAATGCTTTCGCCCGGCTATTTCAAAGATTCCGTTCCCTTATCAATGAACAATTGTATCAGTATCCTTGACTATTTTGGCCTTTGAAAACTTTATTTTCGGATAATAATCCTTGAGTTTCAAATCGCACAAAATTCGATGGAGCAGAGCATTTCTGAGCCTTACCATTCTGGGACCGACCACTGTATATTGTGCTTGGCTAGTTATTGAAATAATTCCATATATATAGCAGCTTCATGTATAATCATGGTGGTGAACGTCAGCGCCCAAACTGGACTCTAACCCTCCCCCAATGTTCATCAGTAGAAAGATCGGAGCTTATCTGGGACTGTTACATTTCTGTTTGCATCAGAAATTGTGGCATGCTAGATTTTTTGGAAATTGATCGTAAATGGCATGGCACAAGATATCGTGACATCAAGAACGGCGGTTTGAATCGATCGCGCTTGTGGTAAGCAATGGATCTCAAAAGATTTTGCCATCGCCGATTATTGTTGGTCTCTCAATCTATCACATTCTTGACAGCTGAAAAGCGGACACAATATGTAGTATCCGGCTTCCTAAACTCCAGGCGGGCTTCTTGACAATTCACGTTAAACATGCCAATGGCATTTTTGATGATGGCGGTGCTCAATAATCATGCAAGTTATGTTCAACATTCGAGTGCTTTCCAATCCATTGTTTATGCTGCGGGAACCCAAACTCTTACAGAAATACATTAAAGGAGGCCCTTTGTGACAACTCGTACAGAAAAAGTTGCCCCGAAATACAGGCAATCTCGACTGAAAGATGATTTGGAGAAGTACCGCCGAAAGGCTATTGACTTTGGGGCGAACAAGGCCAAGATCGTTCACGTTTCAGAAATACCAGTGGAAAATGCGGTCTTCGTGAAATGTCGTATCCCACGATGCGCCGGTTACGGCATGTGTGCCCATTGTCCACCACATTCGCCTAAACCTTCTGAGTTTAAGGAGTACCTGCAGGGGTACGACTCGGCCGTTTTTTTTGTCAGAGATTTTCCGACCGAACTCCTTCTGAGAGACCGTGCGGACAAGGAGAGAAGAGCCGCTTTCAGATCGATCTACGAGATCGTCAGTCGGATTGAATCTCTGGCATTTTATAACGGACATTACCTGTCGTTTGGCCTGGGGGCCGGATCGTGTCGGAGTATTTTCTGCGGCTTCGACAAGGGATGTCAGGTACTCGACGGTGAAGCCTGCAAATTTGCGCTCATGGCCCGGCCATCGATGGAAGCGGTTGGTATCAATGTGTACCGGATGACTGCCGCTGCAGGATGGGATGTTTATCCGATCGGTACTAATTCAAAGATAGATGACGCACCCCACGCAATCCTGGCTGGCGTGGTGATCATTGGGTAACCTTCAACCAACACTGACCCGCCTCCCCGCGGGCCGGGAGATCATGTGTCCACCCAAAAGGGAAGACCAGGTTCTTCAAAAGGATTATTATCCTACTCTTGAGTCTGGACCGATCCAAAATTTCAAGAATGCCATAGGCAATCACAAGCAATGTAGGTGTTTTTGCGGATCTCCATTCTTTGTGGGGCTATACAAGATGTTGTGGTGAAGGTTTTTTGAGAAATTCTTGACATATCTCCAACTAACCTGAAATATTATAAAATTACAGACAAGAACTCAATATCACTTGACCATAATCTGGGGTGGAAACGGCTTTTGTTCCACCCCATTTCTCTTTATGCGTACAGGTTTTCAATCCATCTCATAGCTTCCGTGTCAGGGGCTTTCCTCAAAGTAAATTTGAGTATTCGTGATGCTCAAACAAAGCAAAACAAGCGGAGCTATGAATGACCGCCCGGGCAACACTAGAAAACTTTTCAACCATGCAAATGGCCGATGTCCACTTACCCACCACAGATGGGCGACATCTGATTCTGCCACATGATGAATCGACGGACAAAGTTCAAAAGCTTCTTCTGGCACAATTACGATTCAGGTTGCCTGATCAGTTACCGCCCAGGTCGGGGCAAATTTAGCCCACGCTTAAAAAGCGAGCTGACAATCTGTTGTGCCAACCTTTTGAAACCCGGGTATGTGTTTTCATTTACCCCAAGGCGGGTGCCGAATTGCGAAAGACGGGTTAAGGCCGGTTTGCGTTGTTTCGGCCAAATAAGCTTCGGTCTAATCTGACGCTCCTCTGGAAAGGGAAAATCCGCTTAATTCCAAGAAAGCTGACGAAAGACATAGGCTAAGATGAGAAAGGCCAAAAGAATCAGAAAGACTATCTTACTCAATTTTGTCATTGCTGCTCCGCCATCAGTCGGTGATTTCTTCTTCCGCCCTCCGCTTCTGCAATTCGGCTAAATTGTTACGTGGAAATTCATAATCCGGGGGAGCAAGGGAAATTGACTTCTCCAAAATTTCTTTTGCTTCGTCAAACCTTCCTGCCTCAAACAATGAGTACCCCAAATCATTTAGGTGCTCGTAGTTGCCCGGTTCCAAGGCATCTGCGCGAGCGTGTTTCTCTACAGATTCCTCATTGCGGCCAAGCTTTCCAAGGCAATATCCCGATCCGATGAGATATACCACTTCATCCGGAAAGGCTTTTTCAGCGGTAGAATAGAGGGCAAGAGCATTCTCGTAATCTTCTCGATCAATCAGAAAATCACCCGCCTTGTCTATGATAGTCGTCAGGTCTTCCTCATCCTTTGGCAACGTCGTAAGGGTGAGAAAAAGCTTCATCGCTTCGTCAACACGCCCAATCTGATATTCGATGGAACCGACTGTCAGGATGGCAGGGGCATACAATGGATCTATGGCAAGGGGGGTAATTCCAGGCAGCCAAGCTGAAGTTTCGAGGCCAGATTGGGCACTCTTCGCTAATGCATTGTTTACGATATCAACCGAAATCTGAGAATGGTATTCCCAATCAGCTGCCTTGCGCCGTTCATTCGCGCTAACCGAAGTGTATTCGGCACGAAGAGCAGAAAGTTCCCTGTCATCTTTTACGAGAACACGAAATGGTACATCCTCGAATCTTTTCATTTTGTCTCTGGGGTGGTGTGGTTTCATATTTTCATTTTATCACATTGGGGAGCCTGAGTCCAAATACGATTATCACGTCATCTGATACACATCCGATCCCGTGGCCACCGGCATTCGACGGAAAAATTGTAAGCCATTTGAGGGAGATGCAACATAAACAATGTCGCAACATAATTCCAGACTGCTTGACATAATCACAAGTAAGAGGCATTTGACTGCCACCACAACATATTGTGGTCCCTCGGTAGGAAATCCTAGACGTAAAATAGAGGTGGCAGCCAACTCAAACATTCTTGTATTATCACATACCAGATACTCCGCAATAGCTGGTTCCGATTCGTTCTGGCATGCTTCAAAGATCGGATCAGATTTCCAGGCCAATACCCACCGGAAAATGATCCGAGGCGTTTAGTAGTGCACCTTTGCCACCCTTAGCCTTGTCAACCTGGAAAGGATTCCAGACTGTATGTCCATCCCCTGTAACCTTCAGCCCATTTGAAACAAGGATTGATCGATCAACACATTGACCGGGGTCTCCGTAAATCGGTCCTTGAATCTTGTTGATGAAGGCTCCACCCCCATTTCCCCCATTTGGAGCGACCCACATGGCTCCTCAGAATCCGCTCCGGCGCATACAAGCTCCCCATGACGATCTCTACGGCACTCCGACCGAACTAAAATTCGTAATGATCCATTCCAGGGCCATCATTGGTATCGCCCATCACAAGAACCTCGTGCCCTGCATTCCGCAAAGAGTTTCCGCCGATCACGGCTGTTTTCTCTTTCCCAATGAATCAAATCCGCGGCGCTGAAAATTCCTTTGGATTTGGTGTGAACGGCCATGATTCGGATATGTTTATTGTGGCAAGCTCGCTGACCTCCGCCTCAAGTGGTGGACGATAAAACCTACATATTTCTTTAATGCGATCATTATCCGCGTCAAATTCCAGAGACTTCTTAAATCCCGGATTCTTCTTACCACTGCCGCCAGGGGTGTGCATCATGGATACCTTCGCGCGATCATATATCACACATATTTCCTGTCTGCCCGCGGAAGGGCTCATAGAACGCGATAAGGTGGCAGATATGATTGACTGTCGAGAACGTGTTCACGAGGCATTGCATGAAACTGGAGTAGAAGCCATGGATGCCGGTATGTGTAAGAATATCCAGTGAAACGGATGTTGCGCGATGCCGAAATCACCTGGATATACGAAGGGACCAGCCAGGTTCAGAAAATGGTGATTGCGGCAACTCTCTAAACACCCAGACCAACGCCAATCCCGGTTCCCACGCTCCCCCGTGGGAACCCCCCGTTGGAACCCATGCCGCATCCATAACCACCGCCTAATCGAATGTGGATGGATCTTTCAAAACCCTGCCAGCAAATGGATGCGGCCCAGGCCCCCAGGGACCAATTGCAGGGTTGACTCATAATCAATTGATCTGCGATACTGGAAATAGCTCTTGTATTGTTGAAAGTCTTATTTTCGAAAATCTGAAAAAAAAATGCGTGTCCACCATGGATTCCGAATTTCAGGATCTTAAAGCCTGCCTGTCCAGGGACGATAACATCTGTTTTGCACTGATCTTCGGTTCCTACGCCGCAAACCGCGCCGCGCATGACAGCGACTTGGATTTGGCCGCCTGCTTTTATGAACCGCCCGAAGGTCTTGAATTACTGGATATGATTAACCATCTGAGCAACGCGGCTCAAAAGGAAGTCGATCTGGTTGTCCTTAACCGAGCTTCGGCATTCCTGCGGCATCAGATCTTCAAGGAAGGCATCCGGCTGCTGATCAAGGATCCGGTCAAATATCGAGAGTTTAGGGAAAAGACCATGATCGATTATGACACTTACCGATATTTGACGGCACCCCTTGAAAATGATTGACAAAAAGCTCATAACACGCAAGCTCAAAAGAATCGAGCAGTTCCTACGGGAAATCAATGCGGCCGAAGCGCCGCCCACATTTCAGGCGTTCTCCCGGAATATTGTTTTTAAGCGCTTCATTGAACGAAACATCGAACTGTGTATCGAGCAGATGGTGGACATTTGCCGTCACTTGGTAGGCGGCCTGGACTTACCGGAACCCGAAACCTATGCCGGTTGTTTTGAAATCCTGGGGAATGCAGGCATCGTTCCGAAATCCAGGGTCGAAACCTTCAAATCAATGGCCCGGTACCGCAACCTGATTGTCCACGGGTATGACGGTGTCGACGACACCATAACTTTTGCGGTATTCAAGAAGCGATTAGGGGATTTTCGAACCTTCATAGATGCGATTCGCCGATACCTTAAGCGATATCCTGACTGATACTGTCCACCAGGAAAGATGAAAACGATCCACTGATTCCTGCAGCAAAGGGCCCAAGACATACGCTTTCTCTTCTACGCAACCGTCCTCATCCATTCATCAAGGGCGGTGACCCCTTCTATGACCTTGTTGAAGCCCTGCTCCGCCATGGAGACGAGCCCCAGATCCTCTGCCTTCCGTCTTATGGCGCCAGAGGATTTTCCCTGGAGAACTAACTCCTGGATCTCCTGCCACAGGGGCATGACCTCATAGACGGCAACCCTGCCCTTGTAACCCGTATCGTTACACTGCTCACAGCCCTCCCCCTTAAAGAGGTGATGGCCGGAGATGTCGAATCCATGGCTGTTAAGAATCTTCAGGTGCAGATCATCGGCTGAGGTCTTCGCCTTACAGGCCGAGCATATCTTTCTCATCAACCGCTGTCCTACAATAAGATTCAGCGAGGAGGTGAGCAGGTAGGGCTCGATGCCCATGTCGAGTAGCCTTGTGATGGTCTCAGGGGCGCTGTTGGTGTGGAGGGTACTCAGGACGAGGTGACCGGTAAGGGCCGCCTTCACCGCAATCTCCGCAGTCTCCAGATCCCTGATCTCCCCCACCATGATGATGTCGGGGTCCTGCCTCAGGAAGGCCCTCAGGGCACGGGCAAAGTCCAATCCGATTTTGGGCTTCATCTGGAACTGGTTGACCCCTTTCATGTTGTACTCGATGGGGTCCTCGGCGGTTGAGATATTCCTGGACCCATCATTCAACCCGTAAAGCATGGAGTAGAGAGTGGTGGTCTTTCCGCTCCCCGTGGGCCCGGTGACCAGGATCATTCCCTTGGATTTATACATGGCGGTCAAAAGGGCGGTCAAATCGTTGGTATTGAGTCCCAGTTTGTCGATGTTAAACATTAGGTTTGACCTATCCAGAAGGCGCAGCACCACCTTTTCTCCAAAGCTCCCGGGAAAGGTGGACACCCGGAAGTCCACCGGGTTGCCGCTGAGCCTGATCCTAAACCTCCCATCCTGGGGCAGGCGTCGCTCAGAGATATCCAGCCGGGCCATGATCTTGATCCTGGAAGCGATAACATTGGCGTAATTGATAGAAGGGGTGAACAGGGTGGTGAGGGTCCCATCAATTCTGAAGCGAACCCGCAGCTCATCTTCGTACGGCTCGATGTGGATATCGCTGGCCTTTTGGGTGATGGCTGACTTTATGATCAGATTGACGAGCCTGACGACCGGGGCATCGGAGTCCTTGAGCTCTTCTGTAGCGGTAACTTCTTGCTCCTCGCTCAATTCAAGATCGTCTTCCGCCTCCATGACCTGATTGACATTCGGTGCGGTGGGTTCGATACGATAGAATTTCTCGATGGCATTGAGGAGATGGTATTCAGCTGCCAGGTGGGGAACCACCGAGTAGCCGCTTACGAACCGGATATCGTTGAAAACATTCAGGTCGTTGGGATTCATGGTGGCAGTAAAGAGATTTCCGGAATCTAAGCTGAAGGGCAGGATCAGGTAGCGCTTGATGAATCTGACGGGTATGGCCTTGAGGATATTTTCTGAAATATCATGGATCTCAGAAAGCTGTACGGTCTGACAGCCCCGGTACTGTTGCGCCAAGAAATGGGTGAGCACCGCCTCATCAACATAGTTGAGGGCCCCCAGGTTGTACTGGAGGCTCCTGCCGTTTTTCTTTCGCGCCATCAGGGCCTTCTGGAGCTGGTCTCTTGAAAGTCTATTCCCGTCGAACAATCTGCTGCCCAAGGTATCATTGATGAAATAGGTATTGATTCGATTCTGTGAGGTAGCGATCCTGCGAAGGTTTTCCGAAACGGTCAGATAGGTATCACAATGATTTTCCTTTCCCACCCGCCTGATCAGGCCCACTGATATGTCTCGAAAGTTCTCGTTGAGCCCGTCAAACTGATCCAGCAGCGAGGTTACCTCCAGAAGGCTCTCTGCCACCTTTTTCCGAATCTTCCACGAGGTATCATCCAGTTTTTCGGAGAGCTCCCTGACCATGGCGTTGGCCCCATCTCTCCTCCCCTCTGACAGCAGCCTGGCGATATCATCTTTAATCTTCTGTATGTTATCGTCGCTCGTGACATCTCCTTGATAATGGTCGACCTGGTGCTTTTCGGTTTCCGGTTCATCACAACAAAGCTCACTGATGACCTTTTCCTCATCAATAGGCCCAGATCCCCTCAGCTTACTTTTCAGATGAGGCAGGAGCTTCTTCCGCTCCTCGGCAGAGGGGATTAATCCTTCAACGAACTTGGCGTCCAATTGACCATGCTGTCTGTATCCTTCGACACAGATGTCCGCAATGGCATCATGGAAGAACTCACAGACCAGGCCATCTATGATCTCACTCTTTTCTCCCTCCATGACCTCCATGGCCTGCGACATCTCTATCAGGATGTCCACCTCGCACGTGGACAGGACGGAGGTCATGGTATCTTTAAACTGATCCCAGGTGAGCCCCTGTCTGGCGACCAGCTCGGTGGCAGCTCGACTCATGGTATCAACCGCAACCTTTGCCCGGGCGGCTTGATTGTATGGGTCCGCTGTGATATCCACAGCTTCGGTTGCCTGATTCAAAAGACCGGAGATCCTATTTGGGTCATGTTCAAGGACATACAGAAAGCGCTCTCCATAGTCACCGAGACTATCGTTTTGGCCCCTGAGATAATCTACGATAAGGGAATCTTCAATCCCTGGTGATCCCTCTGATATCTTTCCGTACTTGACCCCATTGAGCTTTATGCTTGAAACACCATGCTGTTTCAGAATAGAGGGAATCCCACCCTCTTGGGTAAGCATATGGGGTCTCTTCCCCATGGCATTAAGAAAAATGGTGAAGTCTCTCCGGGACAATCCGCGGTGGAAGGTAATGCTATCAATGGCCCTCTGATCGAGATCCTTTGCAAAGGTGGCGTAAAGGGTGTTTTTACCATCAACCGGCACATCATCCGCCAGCACCTTGTCGCCAAAGACACAGACCGTCAAGGTTGCCTGTTTGTTAAGGAGATATGTGAGCGTTTCATAGGACTTGCCAACAATCTGGCGGGAAGTGGGGTGATCTTCCGGATAGGAGGCCGTGCTCTTTATGGCCATTTGTACCTGGTGAATCGTATCCATGAGTAACGCTTCACGGTTATCTCTTGGATCCATGATTCCACCTCCTTCACCCTTTTTTGATATTGGATCGAGGTGATAAGGTGATCAAACACTGCCTCATTTAGTAACGAGCATAGAAAAAACCGGTTTGTGGGTCAAGAAAAAAGCAAGTAAAACTTGCTTGGCTTTGGAATTGAAAGAAGCAGACGCAGGCTGGAGATGGTTTGCGGGAAGGTTCGGATGAAGATTCAGATGCTGCAATAGGTTTATTATCAGCGAATTTCAGTCTTGTCCGGACATATCCTTAAGTGGAGCGATGGCAAAACATACAGTCATTTGATTCCACCGCCGTTGTTATGCAATATTGTGTTCGTGGAAGCGATCATTTTAACGAAGAAGCAATGGCCCCTGGTCTAGCAGAAAGGCGCTTCCAGCGATGGCATAAAGGTTTTAATTCCGAACTGCGCTAACATGTTCTGGATATCCGATCCCACAGGGTCTCTGCCTTTTTCCATGGAGAGTGAACCGATATGCAGAACCCTTGCACTATATAGGTGGAGGCCCGATATAGAGGCGTCAGTGTGCGGCAAATCACATGATAAAAAGCAAAAAACGACAATTTGACAAATATCTTGTCGCTCGCACGCGGCTGGGCGATCGGGCCGCAGAGGAGCAACTCGTTGCCCGATATCAGCGCAAGTTCCTGGGACATGCGTATCGGCTCCTCGGAGATATCGAGCCGGCAAAAGACGCCGTGCAGGAAGGATGGATCGATATCTTGCGCGGATTACACAAACTCCAGGATGAGGGTGCGTTCTCGGCATGGGCGTTCCGGATAATCACGCGAAAATGTGCTCGGCAAATTACCAGGATGCGGAAAAACCGGAAGGGTCTCAAAACCATGCAAGATGAAGCAGCGATGGCACCCACGACCAACACTGATATGGACCAGGCCTTGGATCGCCGGATACTGCGTAAGGCATTGGCAAAACTCCCGGAAGGACACCGTGCTGCCATCGGACTGTTTTACCTTGAAGAGATGAGCGTGGCCGAGGTGGCGGTGGCCCTCGAAATACCGGTGGGGACCGTAAAAACCCGCTTGATGCAGGCACGTAGAAAGTTGCGTGCAATCCTTGAAGGAGACGATCATGGATAAACTCGACAAAATGATCAGTGAAGCCCTCGACGGTGAAGAATTGGAAATCCTAAAAAAAATCGGGCATGAACCGAGTTTCCCGGCCCAGGCGGTCGGTCTGTTTCACGGCAGGATGGGATGGCTCAACGGCACGGTGCTGTTCGCACACCTCTTGTTTGTGGCCGGTGGTGTCTATGCGGCCTGGCGATTCTTTGCCGTGAAGGAGGTGATGGATGCGGTACGATGGGGACTGCCCGCGGCCGTTCTGCTCCTCGCTGCTTTGCACACTCGGATCGCGCTCATTCGGTCGATGCAGACCAACCGTGTGCTCCATGCCGTAAAGCTTCTGGAAGCGAAAGTTGCCCTGTTGGCCGCAAATCGCTAAGTGGATCCAAACAGCACCCATACGAATCCGGAGAAAGCAGTGCACTTAGGAGTGGACACGGATGCCAGAATTCTGGACCCCATGCTTTAATGTGCGGGCGAGTTCTTGAATTTAGAATACGCCGTTATCTGATGTCAATCGGCCGAAGGATGATTTTGGGCCCGTTTATGAGGGACGGGATTCGGGACAAATCATGGATGGTCTGGGGCCAATAAAACACTATCCAAGCAGAGAGCGGCCAATAACAAGGTTTTGAACCTCGGTTGTGCCGTCCATGTAGTATGTGACCCTTGCGCCGGACATCTGACGGGCCAATGGATTTTCCCGCAAAAGACCGTTCGCCCCCATGACCTGCATTGCAGTGCTTAAGCCTTCGAAAGCGGCCCGCGTGGCAAATTTCTTGGCATGGGCCGCCAAAACGGTGAAGTCTTCTCCTTGATCCATGATCTCCGCCACTCGATAGGTCAACATGCGGCTGGCCTCCAGTTGTGTGGTGACTTCCGCGAGTTGCCACTGAAGACCTTGATGTTTGATGATCGCACGACCAAAGGCTTCTCGTTTTTTAGCATAATCCACGGCAATGTTTAAACCGCCTTCAAGGGCTCCGTTACACATGGCCGCGACCCCGAAACGTGCCACGTTGATTCCGTGCATGGCCGCTTTAAAACCGGCACCAGGTGCAAAGGCCATGGACGCGGCATCAGCGGCACAATCGGAAAACGTTAATTCGTTAACCCCCATGGCATGATTGCCCAGCATCTGGTAAGCCGGTTCCGCCGAAACACCCGGCAGGTCTCTTGCGATCACGAAAGCCGCGATTCCCTTTGCCGATGATCCCGGGGCGGTCTGAGCGAAAACCGCTAAAAGGTCCGCATTTACACCGTTTGTCACCCAGGCTTTTTTGCCGTTGATGATGTATAGATCGCTTTTCCGAGCAGCCAACGTTTGAATGGCTGTTGCGTCCGACCCCGCGTCGGGTTCGGTCAGCAAAAACGCTCCGATGGCTTCGCCGCTCATCAACTTGTGCAAGTATCGGTCGCGAAGGGCTTTATTCCGGATAAGAGAGGCCGCAATGGTCACATTGTTATGAACCGCCAAGGCACTCGTAAAACCGATATCCACCTTGGCCAACGCTTCATAAACCCGTGCAATGGTGGCCGCCGATCCTCCGTTTCCGCCAAGATCTTTTGGTATCCGAATACCCGCAAATTGCGAAATGGCCATCCGAAGGGTTTTTTCGGGCTGTTGTCTGGTTTGGTCCCAGCCTTCCGCGTAGGGTCGTACATGTTCATCGCCAAACAATCTTGCTCTATCAACAAAATGTTCATCTACCTGGCTAAGTGGGGCTGAGAAAAGCGAAATCGGCATGGCAAATCCTTCCTGTTTGATGAAATGTCCAGATCACCCAAATGGTTCTGTTGCTGTTATCTTGGTTTTCCTATGAGCATGACACCCATTAGGGGCGCTCTTCAGCGGCATCTTAATTATATCATTTTTCTCCCTGGTTTGTCATCAATCGCGGTGCAATATGGGAATGCAGGATTCGACCTGCTCGGCCGCAACGCAGCAGGGCCTGGGATTCCTCCCCATTTGTTATTGACACACCTCATGGATGAATGCTAGTCATGGCTTAAACAAAATGGTCCGGAGTATTTTTCATGGATATCCTTCTGCAGGTTGTGATTACCGGTCTGGCCACGGGAGGTGTTTACGGCCTGATCGCTCTCGGATTTGTTCTCATCTATAAGGCCACCAGCATTTTGAATCTTGCCACGGGCGCTTTCATGTCCCTGGGTGCTTTCGTATGCCTCACCATTCTCACCCAGGCGGGGGCCCCTTTCTGGATCGCATTTACCGGCACCCTTCTCTTTGCCTTTCTCTTGGGCCTTATCATCGAACGCCTGGTGCTCAGGCAACTGATCGGCGAGCCCATCATTTCCGTTATCATGGTCACCATCGGTCTCGCCTTTATGCTGCAGGGGATCACTCACATTATCTGGTCCCCAGAATATCGATCCTTCCCCGAAATCTTCCCCCCAGAACCGCTTGATCTCAATTTTGCCATTGTCCCTTCAGGTCTCCTTTGGGGTTTTGTCTTTGCCGTTATCGGCACCATCATCTTCATCCTCATTTTCAAATTCACCCGCACCGGCGTCGCCATGCGCGCCACTGCCAATGACCAGCAGGCGGCCCTCTCCATGGGCATCAGCGTGCGGTGGATTTTCGCCCTTTCTTGGAGTTTCGGTGCCATTGCGGCCGTTATCGGCGGCATCGTCATCGGAAACATCAGCGGCATCAGCATTTATATGGGCGATATCGGTCTCAAGGTGCTTGCGGTGATCATTCTGGGGGGGCTCGACAGCATCGGCGGTGCCATCATCGGCGGTTTCATCATCGGCATACTGGAAAACCTGACCGGCCTTTACATCGACCCCCTGGTGGGCGGCGGCGCAAAGGCGGTGGCCCCCTTTTTCATTCTCGTCATCATTTTGATGATCCGCCCCTACGGGCTCTTCGGCAAGAAGATCATAGAACGTGTATAACGCTTTTTGTTTCGGGACCAGACCATGAGATGCGGCGATTTTAGGGAAACCTACTTCAAGGACGAAGAGATCTTTCAATCCCTGTTTGTCAAATGGTGTCTGGGACTGTTCCTGCTTTTCCTTTTGATCTTTCCCTTTGTGGCCAACGCCTACCTCCTGTATGTGGCCAATATGATCGGATTTGCCATTATTGCGGCCGTCGGTCTTAACATTCTCACGGGGTTTACCGGCCAGATTTCCCTGGGACACGCGGCCTTTGCCGGCGTGGGCGGTTATACCTCCGCCATTTTGATCACCCAGTTGGGGTTCTCCTTCTGGCTCGCGCTCCCCTTTGCCGGCATCATGAGCGCCATTTCGGGGCTCATCATCGGGATACCGTCCCTTCGCGTCAAAGGGCTTTATCTCTGCATCGCCACCCTGGCGGCCCAGTTTATCTTTGAATTCATCTTTGTTCACTGGGAAAGCCTCACCCACGGCGTTCGCGGCATCAACGTTCCCCCGCCCAGCATCGGAAGCTTTCTGATCAATACGGAAAAGCGGTTCTATTTCTTGACCCTTATCATGGTAATATTGGCCGTGGTGTATGCCCGGAACCTGGTCCGCAGCCGCGTGGGCCGCGCCTTCGTGGCCATTCGCGACCGCGATCTGGCGGCTGAAATCATCGGCATCAACCTTTTTCGGTACAAGCTGACCGCCTTTGCCATCTCATCCTTTTATGCGGGGATTGCAGGGGCCCTGTGGGTGGGATTCATCCGGATCATCACACCGGAGCATTTTCCCTTTCATCTTTCCGTCCAGTACCTGGCCATGGTCATCGTGGGGGGACTCGGCAGCGTGCTGGGATCCATATTCGGCGCGGTGTTCATGACCCTTGTTCCCGAGCTCTTAAACGTCCTTGCGGGGAGCCTGACCAGCGTTTTTGCCAATGCGGCCCATTTTTTGATTCCCTTTAAGGAAGTGGTTTTTGGCGGTCTCATCGTGTTCTTTTTAATTTTCGAACCCCGTGGGCTGGCTGAAATCTGGCGCCGTATCAAGGCCTTTTTCCTTCTTTGGCCTTTTTCATACTGATTCTTTTGAATTTATGAGGGAGGTGATGCCGCATATCCAGTTTTTGAAATGCTTCTGATTGTATCCCATAAACAGGTGCCCACCAGGGCCCCATTAGAAATTCAGGAGGAGACGATGATGAAGAGAGCTTTTTTTGCGTCCTTGGGACTGGCAGTTCTGGGAATTTTCTCTTTGGCAGGTTTCACACCGGCCGCTTTTGGGGCCGACGAAATCAAGATAGGTGCGGTTCAGCCGGTTACCGGCCGATTTGCCTTCGCAGGCGTCCATATTAATGCGGGTCTCGAAGACGCGCTGATGATGGCCAATGAGGAGGGGGGCATCAACGGCAAGAAAATCAAATATATCATGGAAGACGGGACCTACAAAGTGGACGTGGCCGTGGCGGCTTTTAAACGGATCATGGCTCGGGACAATCCGGTGGCCATGTACGGTGAGAGTACGGCCCTTGGCAAAGCCATGGCACCGGAAATCAAAGACCGTTACAAAATACTCTACAGTTCAACCTCCTTTTCCAGTGAACTGGCCGATACCGCAAAGAATCCCTTCGTGTTCGTGCCTGGGCCCACTTACAGCGACATGTTCGGTATTCTCCTGCAGTACATTGCCAAGGAAAAACCGGGCGCCAATGTGGCCTTTTTCTACAGCGACACCGAATTCGGAAAGGATCCCATCCCGTACGGCCGAAAAAAGTGCAAGGAACTGGGCCTCAACCTGGTGGCGGAAGAAGTCGCCAAGGTGGGGGGCGTGGACATCACCAGTCAGGTATTGGATCTCAAACGGAAAAAGGCCGAGTACGTCATTTTTCAGGGATTCGTCCTCTCTCCCATTCCGGCGGTGCTGAAGCAGGCCAGGGACTACGGCCTCAAGGCCAAATTCATGGGAACCTTCTGGGGCACCCATAAAATGCTCCTGGACAAACTGGGTCCTCTGGCCGAAGGATATCTGGGCGTCATGCCCTATGCCTTTTATTACCAGACCGATATTCCCATGATACAGAAGATCAGAGCATGGACGGAGAAGCATTACCCCAAAATCAAGTACAGACCCACCTCCTATATGCAGGGGTTCTTTACGGGACTGGTCTTTGTGGAGTGTCTGAAACGGGCGGACAAAGCGGGTGAGTTGAACGGGCCCGGTCTTGCCAAAGCGCTTCAGACCCTGAAGGATGTGGACACCGGGGGACTCATGTGCCCCTATACGGTCATTGACAACAAGATTCCCTACGGGAGGGTCTACAAAGCGAATGTGCAGAAGAAGGTCTTTGAACCCATTTCCGACTGGATTAAGACTGAATAAACCGCAGAATAACGAACAAGGAATATCGAATGTCGAAGGTTTCAGGATTGCCACTTCTTCGGTTCGAAATTCTTTGTTCGAAATTCAATATTCGCTTTTTTTGCTTATAGGTTCAACACCATGACCAACTTCATCACCATGCCCATGCTGCTCAAACGAAATGCCGATCGCCTGGAAAATGCACGGGTGGCCATTCGCGAAAAGGAGTTCGGCATCTGGCAGCCGGTCACCTGGCGCGGGTATTTTGAAAACGTGCGGGACTTTGCCTTGGGCCTTCATGAAATGGGCTTCAGGCATGGGGACAAACTCTCTTATGCCGGCGACAACCGGCCCGAAGGCCTCTACTCGGAGCTTGCCGTTCAATCCCTGGGCGGCGCCATCGTGGGGATCTATCCGGACAGCCATCTGGATCAGGTGGAATACATCATCAATCATTCGGACTCGGTCTTTGTGGTGGCGGGCGATCAGGAACAGGCCGACAAACTCCTGGACATTCAGGACAAGTGCCCCAACATTCGGAAAATTATCGTGGATGACGTAAAAGGGATGCGGCGCTATAAAGACCCGATCCTCGCCTATTTCAAGGATATTCAGAAACTGGGACGTAACGTGCACGAAAAGGCGCCCCACCTCTTTGATGAGATGATTGGGGAGGTTCAGCCCGAGGACGTGGGGATGATCAATTATACTTCCGGGACAACGGGGCTGCCCAAAGGGAGCATGATCACCCATAAGAACATGTATGCCGTGGCAAAGGCTCAGGATTCGGTGGATGCCGCGGAAGACAGCTTTGAATATGTTTCCTTTCTGCCGCTCCCCTGGATCGGCGAGCAGGAATTCGGGGTTTACTGGTCCCTTTACAAGGCCTTCACGGTCAATTTCCCGGAAAAGGTGGAGACGGTTCAGGAGAACATCCGGGAAATCGGTCCCCATATCATGCTGGCGCCCCCCCGCATATGGGAACGCATGTGCTCCGACATTCAGGTGAAGATCCAGGATGCGGTGTGGATCAAACGGCTGGCGTACAAATTATTCCTTCCCGTGGGATACCGGGTGGCGGACCATAAGCTTTCAAAAAAGCCCCTTTCCGTGGGATTGAAGCTTCTGAACATGCTGGGGTATCTGTTTCTGTTCAGGTCCCTTAAGAACTACCTGGGACTCGCCCGGCTGCGCCACGTTTATACGGGCGGAGCACCCCTGGGCCAAGAGATTTTCAATATGTTCATGGCCCTAAACGTCAACATCAAACAGGCCTACGGAATGACAGAGCAGACGGCCGCCTCCATCATTCACCGAACCGATGACATAAGGCTCGATACGGTGGGCCAACCCCTCCCCGGGATCGAATTCAAAATATCCGATTCCGGCGAACTCCTCTCCCGGGGCGATACCATTTTCAAAGGGTATTACAAAAATCCGGAAGCCACGGAAGAAGCTTTGAAAGACGGCTGGTTTCATTCGGGAGACGCGGCCCTCATGGAGGAGGACGGTCACATCATTATCATCGACCGCATGAGTGACGTCATGAAGCTGGGGGACGGCGGCAAGTTCTCGCCGCAGCTCATTGAAAACAAGCTCCGTTTCAGTCCCTTCATCGTGGATGCCGTTATCATCGGCCAGGACCGGCCCTTCATTACCGCCATGATCGCCATTGACATGGCCAACGTGGGCAAGTGGGCTGAAAACAACCAGCTGGCCTACACCACGTTTACGGATCTTTCACAGAAAAAGGAAGTCTACGAACTCATCACCCAAGAGGTGGCAAACGCTAACAAAACCCTTCCCAAAATCGCCCGGGTCAACCGATTCGTGCTGCTCTATAAGGAACTGGATCCCGATGATGATGAATTGACGAGAACCCGCAAGGTCCGGAGAAAATTCGTTGCGGAGCGCTATAAGGATCTGATCGAAGGACTCTACGGTGACAAGGAGGAGATTCCCGTGGAAGCGGACATCCGTTACAAAGACGGCAAAGGATTTCGTATGAAGACCACTGTTCACATCAAACAGGTGGAAATGCTTTCTTAAGGGGGCAGCCGTTTTGCCCCACATTCAAGGACATGGAAGAAGCCAATCACTACCAGCTGGAAATAAGGGACATACACTTAAGTTTCGGGGGCATCAAAGCCCTTCACGGCGTCAGCACGGGGGTCATAAAAGGGGAAATATTCTCCATCATCGGCCCCAACGGCGCCGGCAAAACCTGTCTTTTGAACTGCATCAACCGATTCTATCAGCCGGACCAGGGGCAGATCATTTTTGAAAGAAGCGACATCACCAAATTGAAGCCCCATCGCATCGCCGGTCTTGGCATCGCCCGCACCTTTCAGAATGTTGAACTTTTCGGCCACATGAGCGTGCTGGACAACATCAAGCTGGGGGCACACGTTCACTTAAAATCCGGTTCACTGTCGGGGGGCATTTACTACGGCAAGACCCGGACCGAAGAGATGGCGCTCCGCCGGGAAATAGAGGAGCGGATCATCGATCTCCTGGAAATCGAACCCATCCGGAAACACGTTGTCCATTCCCTTCCATATGGCCTCCAAAAGCGGGTGGAAATGGCACGCGCCCTGGCCATGCGCCCCAGGGTGCTGCTTTTGGACGAGCCTGCCACGGGGATGAACCTGGAGGAAACTGAGGATATCGCCCGTTTTATTCTGGATATCAACGAAGAGTGGGGAATTACCATCATCCTTATCGAGCACGATATGGGCGTTGTCATGGATATCAGCAACCGCATCTGCGTGCTCGATTTCGGCATGAAGATCGCAGAGGGCAAGCCTGAAGAGATCCGTCACAACGACAAGGTCATCAAAGCCTACCTGGGGGAAGAGGATATCACCTACTCCAGGCTGGGAGCATAACCCGTGCCAGAGAAGACCGAGGACAAGTCCGTGGAACCGCTGCTGTTGGTCAATAACATTGAAGTGATATATCACAACGTCATCCTGGTGCTGAAAGGGATGAGCCTTCGAATGGACGAAGGGCGTATTGTTGCGGTTCTGGGCAACAACGGGGCCGGCAAAACCACCACCCTTAAAGCCATTTCAGGACTTCTGAAGTCCGAGGACGGCGCCGTAACCGACGGGCAGATCCGGTTTCGGGGGGAACGCATCGATCGCAAATACCCTGAGGAAATCGTTCGGAAAGGGGTCTTTCAGGTCATGGAGGGAAGACGCGTTTTCGAAGATCTGACCATCGAAGAAAATCTCGTGGCCGGCGGTCACACGAACCGCAGCAGGCGAAAGATGAAGGCGGATATCCAGAAGGTCTACGACATGTTTCCCAGGCTGAAAGCCAGAAAGAACGTGCTGGCCGGGTACATCAGCGGTGGAGAGCAACAGATGCTCGTTATCGGCCGGGGGCTCATGTCCATCCCCACGCTCATGCTTCTGGATGAGCCCTCCATGGGTCTTTCGCCCCTGCTGGTCTCTGAAATATTTAAGATCATTCATCGCATCAACCGGGAGCAAAAGGTGAGCATCCTTTTGGTGGAGCAGAACGCCCGGCTGGCCCTTTCCATCGCCAGTCACGGGTATGTGATGGAAAATGGGCGCATCGTTCTGGATGACAGTGTTACAAAGCTCAAAGAAAACGCCGATGTGCGGGAATTCTACCTGGGGCTTACCGAGGTTGGCCAGAAAAAGAGTTACAGGGATGTGAAGCACTACCGCAGAAGAAAGAGATGGCTCACTTGAACATGTGACACGCCTCGCCTCTCTGCAAGAACCACCTATCCGTAAGGAAGCATGATGAAACAATCCGATGCCTATTTAATGGAAAATGATGAAGAAGCCCTTCGATTGGAAATCAAGACCAATCCGGAGGCGGTTCGTGATCAGGCCCGTTGGTGCGGCGTACGTCCCGGTTTACGCGTTTTGGATGTGGGATGCGGACCGGGCAGAACGACTTCCATTCTTCACGAAATGGTCAAACCGGGCGGAAAGGCGGTGGGTGTAGATTTTTCGCCGAGCAGGATACAAAGGGCAACAGACAAGTACGGCCGTGAAGGGAGCATTGAGTTCAGGATGTGTGACTTCACGAAACCCATGCCGCGAGACCTTTGTGATTTCGACCTCATCTGGCTTCGCTTTGTTCTCGAGTATCATCGAAAAGAGAGTGGTGATATCATCAAAAACATCGACAAATGCCTGAACCCGGGGGGCAGCCTCTGCCTCCTGGATTTGGATCACAACTGTCTCAACCATTTTGAGCTGCCCCCGCAAATGGAGGAGATACTGTATAGCGTCGTTAATTTGCTTGAGCGAAAGCACAACTTTGACCCTTTTATCGGAAGGAAGCTTTACGCCTATCTCTTTGATATGGGTTACAGGGATATCCGGGTTGATGTGAGGGCGCATCATCTCATCTACGGAAATCTGAAAGAACCGAATATGTTCAATTGGACAAAGAAAATGGAAATGGCTTCAAAAAGAGCTTTGGATATTTTTGAAGCGTATCCGGGGGGACACCAGAAGTTTTTTTCGGACTTTACGAGATTTTTTGCCGATCCCAGGCGATTTACTTATACGCCACTGATCCTTTGTAGAGGCATCAAGCCATTCTGATCGTTGGAAAAGCGGCGGGAAATGTCCACAAACCGATCTTCCCGTGAAAGGAAACCCTCAACCACCATCGGGTCAAATCCTTTTCCCCTCTCATTCTCGATAATTGATTTTGCCACGTCATGCTGATATGCCTCTTTGTATATGCGCTTGCTGACCAGGGCATCATATACGTCCGCCAGGGCGACGATTCGCGCTGAAAGGGGTATCTCCCTTCCGCTGAGGCCCTTGGGATACCCGCTGCCATCATATCTTTCATGATGGTACAGGGCTATTTCCGCGCTCATACGCAGGTAATCCGCTTTGGGGTACTTGTTTAACGCCTCGTTAAGCGTCTCAAAACCGATGATCGTATGTCTTTTCATAATCTCAAATTCCCGATCATCAAGCTTTCCCGGCTTCAGCAATATATAATCCGGGATGCCGATCTTTCCGATATCATGGAGCGGACTGGTGAGAAAAATGTTATCCAAAAATAGCGTGTTTATCTCATTGGGAGGCGTGTCCAATTTGGACAGGGCGATTGTCAATTCCTTGGAGTAATGCCGTATCCGTTCCAAATGCAGGCCGGTTTCCGAATCACGGGACTCCACCAGTCTGGCCAAAGAAAAAATAACGATGTCCCGGGTCTCAAAGCCCGTTATTCTTTCCCCGGCCCTGATCCTTACGGATAATTCCTCCTTAACGAAAGGTTTTGTGATGAAGTCATCTGCTCCGGCATCCATGCCGGTGACAAGATCACTCAAATCCTCCCTGGACGTGACCATTATGATATAGATATATTGACTTCCTTC
Organism: Thermodesulfobacteriota bacterium; assembly: GCA_028278625.1. The sequence continues at coordinate 4,929 of JANQDY010000025.1, read as the reverse complement.
AGCCTTTCTAATCCTCCTGCAGAGTTCCAGACCATCCATACCGGGCATCATCCAGTCCGTGATGACCATCCTTGCCCGCTCTTTTTTCCAGACTTCCCAACCTTCCAAGCCGTCCTTTGCTACAATGGTTTCATGCCCCAAGCTCTTTACCAAGAGTTCCATCTTCTTGCGGCTCACCAGTTCATCGTCCACCACCAGGATTTTCATAAGGGGTGCTCCATCCTATGCTAGGGTTTCCATGAATCTCCTTAAAGAGCCCAGCTCTTTATCAAGGCGTTCCAGTATCTTTATTCCACTCTTCATTTTCCCCGATTTGGCCATGGTCTCAAGTTGAAATGCAATATTTGACAGCGGATCCGCACGTAAGTTGGCGGCCCCTCCTTTAATGGAATGGGCCTCCATCCCCACCCTTTCGGAATCCTCCCTAGCAATCGCCTCACCAAGAATGCCGATTTGATTCGTGACGTTTTCAACAAACCCATTTAAGACTTCCATGAGAATCTCTCTATCCCCTTCAAACTCCTTTAATGCCTTGGCAAAATCCAATGGGAGGTCTTCTTTCACTTGATCAGTGTCGTGCTGCTTTTTGGGCTCTCCCTCAGTGAGGATTTCTCCATCTTCAAAAGGTTCGGGCAGAAAAACCGATTTTTCAACATTAGACATGGTTGCTTCATTGCACCAATTCTCAATCACGGACAGAAGATGCTTTCTTCTGCAAGGTTTGGTGATGTAATCATCCATTCCGGCTCTTAAGCATTCATTCTTATACCCTTCCACGGCGTGGGCTGTCATGGCAATGATGGGAATCCTTTTGCTCTCAGATGTTGATTGTACCCCCTTTGGCGGTTTCCCTTCGATTGTTCCGTCGGATGTTCTTCCCTGGCCTTTTTCATTTTCCAGTCTCCTTATCTGACGGGCCGCCTCATACCCGTCCATGACGGGCATTTGGACATCCATTAAGATAGCGTTGTAGCTGTTCTCTCGATAGAGATCCAAAGCCTCAAGGCCGTTTTCCGCCAAATCCACATAGTGTCCCGCAGCTTTCAGATGACTCATGGCCACCATTTGATTGGTCGGATAATCCTCCACCAGCAGTATCCGTAATGGGATTGGTTCTTCCTCCGTTGATTTGGGGCGATCTATTTGTTTTCGATTTCTTTCGATTTCCGCAACCTCAGCCACGTCATGTTTCTCTAAAACCGCCGTAAACCAAAAGCAACTTCCGACCCCCACCTCACTCTCCAAACCGATTTCCCCGCCCATCAGTTCCGCCAGGTGCTTCGATATGGTGGTCCCAAGGCCCGTCCCCCCGTATTTTCGGGTTGTTGAACTGTCTGCCTGGGTGAAACTATCGAAGATGGTCTTTTGTTTATCTTTTTCAATGCCAATGCCCGTGTCCCTTACCAGAAACCGCAGTTTTGCATTTCCCCCTGAATTTTCCACCGGGTGGACTTCCATATGGATTTCACCTTTGTAGGTAAATTTGAGGGAATTGCCGATGAGATTTACCAAAATTTGTTTCAGCCGGCCCGGGTCTCCGATGACAAGCGAAGGAACATCCGGCGATAAAGAGGCCTTTAACGCCAGCCCCTTTTTTTTCGCGCGATATGAGAAACTGTTTTGAATATCATCCATGAGTTTCCAAAGATCAAAAGGGATTTCCTCAAGTTCAAGCATCTCCACCTCGATCTTTGAAAAATCCAGAACATCACTGATAATACCCAGCAAGGAATTGGATTCGTTCTCGATGGTCTGCAATATGGCCCGCTGCTCGCTGTCCGCCGCATTCATGATGGCCAGTTCCGTCATACCGATAATGCCATTCAAGGGGGTCCGTATCTCATGGCTCATATTGGCCAGGAACTTGCTTTTTGCCCTGTTGGCGGCCTCCGCCGCCAGCTTTTCCCTGTGCATGGCTTCAGCATGCTTTCTCTCCGTGACATCTCGAACGATACCTCTAAACCCCGCAGGCTCACCTGTTGCGCTTTTCAAAAGGGATGCCGAGAGTTCAAGGCTTCTTTCACTTGAATCTTGTCGGACCGCCACGTAATCTATGACGGTTGCCGGAAGACCGGTTCGGTAGATTTCTTTGAAAATCTCAGACACTCTCCCGGAAGTATGGGCATCCGTATATGCCCGGTAGTTCATACCTGTTAAGTCCGAGCGCGAATATCCCAATATTCGACAAACCGAATCATTAAGGAAGGTAAAATTGCCGTCCAGATCCACCTCAAAGTACCCTTCTTCGATGTTTTCTAGAATGGTTCTGTATTTTTCCTCGCTGTCCTGGAGTTTCTGAAAGGAGATCGCATTCACGATGCTTATGGCGGTCTGGGACGCAACGCCCATCAAAAGACTTGTGTCGCTCCCCGTGAGATTTCTTTTTGAACTCACATTGTCCACCAGAATAATGCCCAGGGATTCATTTTCATACACAATGGGCACACAGATGAATGAACATGAACCCATTTCCTTGATAAAATCCAAGGTCCTTTCGGAAAGATCTTTTTCTATTTCGGAAAGATCATTTATCAGAAACGGTTTCTGCTGTTTGAACGCCAGTATTCCGACGCCTTTTGAACGAGGATTGTCCAAATGAAACTTCGTGTTCTTCAAAAAACTCTCCAGCTTTCGGTCGTGTCCATACCCATTTCTGTAGATAAGGCGCGTTTTCTCCCGGTTGGCGGTCATGATCATTCCGCGATCAAAATCGAGACGCTTCTCCATGACGCTCATGACAGTATCAAACAGCTTATCGATGTCTAGAATCGTGGAGATGGCCTGTCCTATTTCCTGAACGAATATGGCGTTGTTATAACGGATTTCGGTCTCCGCCAGAAGGTCTTTGGCGGCATCTCCTTGTGTCTTGATGGTTTGGATGAGCTCCTTTTTTTCCAGATGCAACAGATAGAATGACATCAAAGTGATAAGGGAAGCATTGATCGTTAGGAATACAAGCCAGAGTTTCAATGGAACAAATGCAAAAAGAGCAATGCAGGCGAGGGATGAGAAAAGAAAAGCATAATTCCGGATCTTCTTCCAGAGGCCCGTGGAAGTCTTCTCCCAAATGACCACATAGCGACAGGCATCGTCCCCCTTGTGAAAACATGAGGTATGTTCCACCTGGGCCGGCTTTTCGGTCAGAAATTTGGCCACCGCTTCAAAGGTGCCGATGCGATTTTCACATTGATACGGTTTTTCTTCAACGCCCGGTTTGGGCTTGCAAGTAATTTCCACCTTGTTGGACCCGATCGCTTTCGTCTTTACTTCGGCAGCCCGGCTGAGAAGTGGGTAGAGCTTTCCCATGAGCAGGTATATTGACGTTAAGCGCATCAAGCCCAGTGTATACTGTTTTGCCGCACCAAGTCCTTCCGTAGACGCGGAAAACCGTCCCGCATCTCTGGCCACATTTTCATTACCGGTCTTCTGGACCACCATTTCATAAAAACGATCAACCTGGTTTTGATCAAACCAGTGGGCCCCATCCCGCATCTCGCTGGGCGCTATTCCCGCATAGGTCAACACGGAATCAATGGATATTTCAGGATAGTAGCTTCGCAGATATTCCACATAAGTTCTGATAATGCGGCTGTTATATAGGGGCTGGTTTTTCATGGAATTCGTTACGACACAGACTGCTCACTCGGCCTCTGGAAAAAAAATGCCATCTCATTTCCACCAATCCTTTATCCTAAACTCCCTTTTCATATACTTGACAAACTGATTCACAAACCGTGCATCGTAAACCCACAACTGATATTTCTTTTGATAGGGAACATCCATTTCCTCTGCATATTCAGATGGAAAGAACATGAGGGAGACGTCTTTCATCTGATTCTCTCTTAGCAGATCCCCAATGGCCGAGGAAAGGATCGGCCATGACAGTTTCTCGGGGTTTATGATCAACACCTTGATCCCGTTTATCAATTCGGAAAGATTGAATCCAAAATCCGACTGGTTGACGATCAACACCGCCTGAAGTTCTTTCTGGTGGTTGAGAGAATAGGCCTTCCATTTTCTCAAGAAGCCGAGGCGCTCATAGGCCTCCTGGAAGGGTTCCTCAATACCGCTTTTTCGCGAAAGCCCCAAGGCATCCACGAACAGTCCCCCTGATATGTTCTGGTAGAACAAATCCAACTCCCACAGGTTCATGGAGGTGCACGGTTCCACGGACCATCCCAATGGAAGTCGGTCCTTGAATGAAGAAACGGAGCACGGGAGGTAGCAAAAAAGGTCGGTGGAACAAGCGCCGATGTTCTCTTCGGCGTCAACAAATCCGCCAAATACCTTTGCCGGAAAGCTGTTTTCAGGACGGAAGTAGACCATCATGTGATCCAGCTTGGCGGAGGGAAGCCGGTGCATGTCGTTCAAATACATCACCACTTGCTTTAAGACGGCAAACCCGGCCCTTCTTCCCGCCGCGCTCCTGGCCGCATGATGCTGGATCAGCCAGGCGCGGTTGTAGGCCCGTATCATGGAGATGTGAGCCAGGAGGCGTCCATCTCTCTGATAGACAAAATGCCTGGCGATCTCCGGATCATTATTGTAAAGCCCTTGATAAGTCCGCTTGAACTGCTCCTTTTGGGACTGAATGAGACTGTACTTTTTCGGATAAATAAACCCTGTTTCAAAGAAAAACTCCCACAAAGCATCCATATCCACCTTCTTGGAAATACGACAGCAAGAGTCCCTTGAATTGGCCAGGATGTGCACCAACCGGGTATATGAATCGATATCCATATCCAGAATGGCAAAATCACAACGGACCTTTCTTTCATCTCTCTGGAAGCGCCGGTTTACCATGGCAGAGCACTGCATTTCCAATGAGCTGGCAAACACGATCCTCAGATCAGAGATAATAAGGCCCTGCATTAGCACGGATTCTTTCCTTTTCTCAAAAACGGAAAAACCCGAGGTGGAAATATCCGC
>JANQDY010000266.1 GCA_028278625.1 Thermodesulfobacteriota bacterium | reverse complement strand
GGGTTAAGGCATTGCGTTTACCGAAACTGGGCATGTTGGTGCGCATATCATAAACCCAGAGTTTTCGGGTGTTGCCTTTGTCCTTCTTGCCCCGTGTGAAAAAGAGCACATTGGTCTTGACCCCTTGGGCGTAAAAAATACCGGTGGGAAGTCGCAAAATGGTGTGCAGATCGCATTTGTCCATCAAGTCGGCGCGAATCTTCTGGCCGTCGCCGCCTGCAAAAAGAACGTTGTCCGGCAGTACCACGGCAGCCCTTGCTTTGCCGTCCGGTCTCAATGAACGGTAGATCATCTGAAGAAAATTGAGCTGTTTGTTGCTGGTGGTGTAAGTCAAATCATCCCGGGTAGGGCGCTCGCCGCCGCGTTTGGTGCCAAATGGCGGATTGGTAAGAATGACGTCGTAATCTTTAAAGACTTTGCCTTCTGTAGACAGGGCATCCGCGTGTCGGATTTCACCTTCAATATTGTGCAGCATGGCGTTCATCAGGGCCAGACGGTGGGCGTCCCTGACCAGTTCGATGCCGGTAAAAGCCTGACGACGCTGGAATGTCTGCTGTTCCGTGGTCAGATCAAGATATTCATCGTATTTTTCCTTGAGGTACTGATCGGCGACGATCATGAATCCGAAGGTTCCGCAGGCCGGATCCCCGCAACGCTCCCCCAATTGAGGCTGGACGAGTTGAACCATGGCATTAATCAACGGACGCGAGGTAAAATACTGGCCTGCACCGGATTTCTTCTCATCGGCGTTTTTTTGAAGCAACCCCTCATACAAATCGCCCAACCCTTCTTCCCGGGCGCTGTACCAGTCCAGCCGATTGATGGCGCTGACGATCTTTTCCAGATTCTTAGGCTCATCGATGTTGGTGACGGCACTGGCATAGATGTGCTGAACGCGGTTTTTCCCTTTGGTGCCTAGCACTTGTAGCAATTCTTGATAAAATTGGTGTTGTTCGATGCCGTCCTTGGCAATGAGATCCGACCATCGGTACCCTTTAGGGATCTTATTTTCCACTCCGGTCTCTTCGGCCATTTTAAGAAACAGGATATAGGTCAGTTCCGTGACGTACTGGTGGTAAGTAATACCGTCGTCGCGCAGCACATTACAGAGGTTCCATAATTTCTGAACAATCTCGAAGGTGGTCATGCAGCCTCTTGTTCATTGAAATATAAGGTTAATGATGGGTCACGCTCGCAATACACAATGGTAGGGAGGTATTTGTTCGCGTAATCGCTCCGTTCGCAATAAGATAATCCAACCTCGCTCACTTCACAGTCCAGTGTGTACTCCGGAGGGGCTTCATCAACGATGATACAAACGTATCTGCAGATGCCAGCGGATGAGTTTCTTTCAGAAGGGTTTATGATGGCGCGCGTCAAACCCTGAACCGTGACGATATTCAGCTCATTGCTGGCTTCGATTTCGATTCTCTCCATTTCCTTGAGATCGTAAAACGGAACATTGCGTAGGTCAAAGGAATTCTATGACATTGCACATATTACAATGGAAATGATTCCTTAATGGCGTGTCACAGGCAAGACTAGTTTGGTCAAATTCTTCATTCTTAATGAGCAAATAGCCTTTTTCTAACTGCATACGCTGCGAATACTTATCATAAGCCTTATCCAATTACCAGATTCTTCCAAAGCCGCAATGTTTGACAATCCAAGCCCTATTTCTTATGGTGCCCTTGTTGGTAAGATTTTCCAATGATAAAGGCGTTTTTCTTTTGGCGTGATGTTGAAAAACCTTGTAATTCAGGCAATAACCACCAACCGAAAGGAGGCATGACGCCATGAAAAAGAGAATTCTGTTGGTTTTGTTAGCCCTCTGCTGTTTATCCATGTTACTGGGGTGCGCGGCCGGTCCTCAGGGCCCCTATGATTCGGGGAATCCGGCCGGTTTTTGGGCAGGTCTTTGGCATGGGTTCATTGCGTGGATCACATTTGTGCTGTCCCTGTTCACCAAGGTTCAGATGTATTCCTCGATAAACACTGGCTGGCCCTACAATCTGGGGTTTTTGATCGGCATGGCCTGCTGGCTGGGAGGATCGGGCAGTTCCTGGAAGCATTCCCGCAAATCTTCCAGAGACAAGGAATGGGACGAAGTGGCCCAAAAGGTGGAGAAAAAGCTCAAACGGGAATTGAGAGACTGGGCGGACAGTGAAGAGGGTGAGGACTGGGAAGAGGTGGAAAGAAAGGTGGAAGATAAGGTTCGCAGGATCATCAAGGAGTGGGCTGAGAAATGAGGAAATATGATTTCAGACCCACATTCGATTCACTGGAACAGGCACTGATTGAAAGCTATCAGTCAAAACCGTTAAAAGCCCTCGCCAAATTGGTTTGTTCGAAAGTGCCCGGCCGAAAAGCGGATATGGCCAGGGCTATCCGCAAAACCATGATGGGTCCCGAACTGAAATCCCATTTCGAACGTCTCAACGATATCGAGAAGGCGGCGGTTCGAGAAGCGGTTTTTGCCCAGGAAGGAACACTCAATACCGTTAAATTCAAGGCCAAATACGGCCGGGCCGCGCCGGTGGGCAGGCGTTCCGGTTGGCGTCCGGAAGGGCATCTCGTCGATCTCTTTATCGTGAACCGGATAGTGCCTGCTGATTTACGGCGGGCTCTCAAGGGATTTTTAAAGAGGCCTGATAAGGATCAAATTCGCTGTTTGAACGACCTGCCGGAATCGATTCTGCTGGATGTCCATGAAAAGACCGAGGAGAGGAAACTCCTGGTCCGAAATACCGCCTCCGCGGCACTCACGAATCTCGAAACCGTGCTGAGATTGGTCGAGGGCGGCAAGCTCAAGGTCAGCGCCAAGACCGGCAGACCTTCCAAGGCCGCCCAGACGCGGTTGGCGAAACTGCTGCAGGACGGTGACTGGTATGAGGAAGACATCCTTTCCGAGATCGGCCATATCCAATCCTTTGCCTGGCCCATGCTGCTTCAGGGTGTGGGGTTGGCAAGAACCGACGGCACCACATTAAAGCTCACCAAAAAGGGTAAAAAGGGCCTTGACAGTGATTTCCCGGGGGTCATCAGAGACCTTTGGGACGGATGGAAATATAACAAACTTCTGGATGAATTCAGCCGCGTGGATCAGATCAAAGGACAAAAATCAACCCGCGGCAAGACGCTTTTTGCTGCCCATCGGCGAAGGCCCGGTCTCTATGGGGGGTTAAGGTTGTGCACCCCCTGCAAATGGCTTTCCGTGGAAGAGCTGATTCGCACCATGAATTCAAAGGGGATTGAATTTGAGATAGCCCGATACGGTTGGAAGCTCTATGTGGGGGATGCGCAATACGGACACCTGGATGATTACGGAGATCAAACCATGATCAAGAAACGCTACCTTCTGGGGTTTCTTTTTGAATATGCAGCCACCCTGGGGATCATCGACGTGGCCTATGTTCATCCAAGCAATGTCCTCTCCGACTGCCACCGTCTCTGGGCCTGGGGCGCGGACCATATGCCGGACTATTTGAGCCGCTACGATGGACTCATGTATATCCGGCTCAATTCCCTGGGCGCATTTACCCTGGGGATGGCCGATGCCTATGAAGCAGGCCCAACCCAAGACCGGGCCGTTTTCACGGTTCTTCCCAATCACGACATTGTCGTGACCCATAAGGCGGCTCTCACGCCCGCCGACAGGCTCTTTCTCGAAAAAACATGTCACAAAAAGTCTTCGGTTTTGTGGAAACTGACCCTGCGCAGTCTGATGGATGCCGCGCAGAACGGAACGGCCATTGACGAAATCGCGGGTTTTCTTGAATCCCGTTCCACGGAGGCCATCCCCCAAACTGTCAAAACCCTTTTGGACGATGCAAAAAAACGTTCCACCGACCTGGCCTATCAAGGCAGAACACACCTGGTTTTGTGCAAAGACCCCGTTATTCAAAAATTGATAACCACGGATACGACGCTCGGAAAGCTGTGCCTCCCTGCCGGAGAAAAACACATCGTCATTCTCCCCGGAAAAGAGAAACCATTCATGAATGCCCTGCTGACATCGGGTTATGTGGTGCCGGGTTTGCGGGAACAGATATGACCGGTTGCGATCCGCTAAATCCCCTGATTGTCCAAAGCGATCACACAATACTGGTGGAAGTGAACAGTCCCCGCTACAGGTCTGCCCGAAATGAACTGGTTCGTTTCGCCGAACTGGTGAAATCCCCGGAACACATCCATACCTATCGCATCACGCCCCTTTCCATATGGAATGCGAGGGCCGCCGGCATTCCCTCCGGGAAGATTGCGCAAGCCCTCACGGGCTTTTCAAAATACCCGGTTCCGGAACATGTCCTGGTTGAAATCGATGATTTCGCCTCCCGCTTCGGCCGCCTGAAAATTGAACCCTATCAGGAAGGGTTGATGCTTTCCGCCGACACCCATGTTCTGGCAGAGGAAATTTCCCACACCCCTGCCATCAAAAATCTCCTGCAACGCCGGATTTCCGAAACCGCATTTCAGATCAGCCCCATTGATCGCGGCAACATCAAGCAGGAGCTCATCAAAGCGGGATTTCCGGCCGAAGATCTGGCCGGGTACGTGACGGGGGAGCCGGTGGGCCTTGAGGTTCGTACCACAGCTTCTTCAGGGGTCCCTTTCCGGTTTCGTCCCTACCAACAGGCGGCGGCCGACGCTTTCCATGCCCAGGGTGACAGGCAGGGCGGGGCCGGTGTCATCGTTCTCCCCTGCGGCGCCGGAAAAACCATTGTGGGGATTGGGTGCATGGCACAATTTCAGACCTCAACCCTTATTCTCACCACCAATGTGACGGCCATTCGCCAGTGGAAAATGGAACTCATGGACAAGACCACCCTTACGGCCGGCGACATCGGGGAATACAGCGGCAGTGTTAAGGAGATCCGTCCGGTCACCATCGCCACCTACCAGATCATGACCCATCGCCCTGATAAAACAGAGGACTTTCCACACCTGGCCCTTTTCAACGATCGCAATTGGGGCCTGATCATCTATGACGAGGTTCATATGCTGCCGGCGCCGGTCTTTCAGGTGACGGCCGGTCTACAGGCCAGACGGCGTCTGGGACTCACCGCCACCCTGGTTCGGGAAGACGGAAAAGAGGAGGACGTTTTTGCCCTGATCGGTCCCAAGAAAGTGGATGTGCCCTGGAAGGAGATGGAGCAACAGGGATGGATCGCCAAGGCCCGCTGCCATGAAATCCGCATTCCCCTGCCAAAGGATCTTCGCATGCCATATGCCGTTGCCAACCGGCGAAAAAAGTTTCGCATCGCATCGGAAAACCCTTCCAAACAGGAACTGATCAAAAGGATCATGCATCGGCACAACGGTGCACAGATGCTTTTGATTGGCATGTATATCGACCAATTGAAAACCGCGGCCCTGGATCTGGGCATACCATTGATCTCCGGATCCACCACCCAGAAAAAACGGGATCGCCTTTACCGTGATTTCAGAAATGGCTCTGTCAAGGCACTTGCCGTTTCAAAGGTGGCCAACTTTGCCGTGGACCTCCCCGATGCCTCCGTGGCCATACAAATATCCGGAACCTTCGGCTCCCGGCAGGAAGAGGCCCAGCGCCTTGGAAGAATCCTGCGGCCCAAACCCGGCGAAAACCAGGCCCACTTCTATTCACTGGTGACCAAAGATACGGTGGAGCAGGATTTCGCCCTCAAACGCCAGCTCTTTTTGTGCGAACAGGGGTACGAATACGTCATCTGCGGTGGAAACGCTTTGTAGAGAAGATACAGGGATTCTCACAGTGTTCTTCGTATGGACGTGAAGGGGATGCTTTTCAATTCATAAAACCTCCTCTAAAGGAGAAGCCACCTCGCCGATTCTTTTGAGAACAGGTTCCGGCAGTCCTTCATACAGCCCATTCAATCGTTCATTGATCTCTTTGTTTCCCTGTTCGAAAAGGCTGTCTCCATTGACATTGCTTTCGACAATGAAGGGCCCGAAATCCTTTACCTCCAGCACCCACATGGCCTGGGCCAGGCCCAGCTCTTCCTTCCAGGCCACATCTCTTACTCCCACAATCCCTCTGCCGTATATGGCACCCAGGCCGTATCCCACCGTGGTCAGATAGATGGCATTGTTTGGCACGAAGGACGCTTTATACACCCTGCCAGGCATTCCCCCTTTGCCGATGACAAAACGGATGCCGTAACGGCTTAAGAATTCGTTCATATATTTGGCAAAACGGAAACTGGCGGTGGCGGTAACGGAAGGCACATTGTAGACGCCGGGCGCGGTCTCATTGATGGCCGGCGAACAGTGGAAGGTGGCCCCCCCCAGGGTTCGAATGTCAATGTGGGGCTCTTTTTCTTTTTCGAAAATCATATGATAGAGGCCTTCCCGTCCGGTAAATACCAACCCGTTCAAGAATACGGCATCCCCCAGTTCAAGGGACGAAACGGCATCCTGACTGACGGGAAGCGTCAAATTCACTTCACGAATGTTGTTGGCGGCTTGATCGCTCATTTTTCTCTCCTGTTTTTCAGGCGATGGTGTCCCGACGATAATATGGCGTAAACCATTTGGGGTCTTCCCGATATTGGACACTGTTGTCCGAAGATATGCGGGCCGTCTTTCTTCGCTGGGCATAGCAGAACTGCTGTATCCCCACCGGCATGCCGCCGGTGTGGGCATGGGCCGCTTCGATGTGGATGTCCAGAACCGCCGAATTCCCGGGAAACCCCATTGGGCCGAATCCCGCCTCATTTCCGAGATCGATCAGTTCTTCTTCCAGTTTTGCGATCTCCGGGTCCGGATTCCGATCCCCCACCACGCGCAAACAGGCCGCCTCTTTTGAAAGCCTGACGCAAACGTCTTTGGTCCCCCCCACTCCGATGCCGATCACTGCCGGCTGACAGGACATTCCGCGACGAAGAAATTCCGCCAGTGAATCCAGGAAAAACCGTTTTAGCCCTGGAATGCCGTCGGCGGGAAACAGCATCCGATATTCACCGCCGAAAAGCCCGCCTTTGTGGACCACCGTGATATCCATCCAGTTTTCATCCGGCTCAAAGCTGTAATCAACGGTGGGCGCGTGGAGCCCCACGTTGTTGTTGTTGTCTTTTCTTGAAAAAGGATGAACCCTGTTGGGCCTTAGGGGGATGCTGGCGGTGGTATCGGCCGTTGCCTGCCTTAGGGCTTTTTCAAGGGCCACCATCCCTCCCTCTATGAGCGCATCATTGCCGATTTTCACGTAATACCTGGGAAGGCCCGTATCGGCGCACATGGGCCGCCGGTCCGTTGTGGAGGCATCATAATTTTCCAGGATTTTATCAAGAACGTATTTTGAAAAGCGGTTCGTCTCTTTCCCTTCTAATTGTTCAATCCTTTGCTGAACATCCCTAGGGATATCGATGGCCGCGCTCACGTTCAATTCCCTGGCAGCAGTGAGAATGGTGTCTTTGTGGATCATGATCACTCCTTTTTAACTATTTCCGCTCCAAAACGGCACAAATGCCCAATCCTCCGCCACCACAGATGGTCAAAAGGCCGTAACGGACATCCCGTCTCTTCATTTCATGAAGCAGCGTCACCAGCCTTATGGCGCCGGTGGCGCCGATGGGGTGGCCCAGGGAAATGCCTGATCCATTTACGTTGACTTTTTCTTCCAGATCTTCTGGTGAAATCCCCATCAACTTGGCGTCCGCCAGGGTCTGCGCGGCAAAGGCTTCCTGGATCTCGATGAGATCCATCTGTTCCAGATTCAAAGCGGCCTTTTGAAGGGCTCTGTTGACCGCGGCAGGCACCGCCGGGTAGGTGAGCGTGGGGTCCGCGGCGGCCACCGCAACGGACCGGAGATAGGCCAATGGCTTTAAATCCCGTTCTTCCGCCCTTTTCGGTGTGGTCAGTACCAGGGCTCCGGCCCCGTCGTTTTCACTGGATGAGTTTCCGGCCGTACAGATGCCGTCCGGGTAAACCGTCTTGAGCCTTGAAAGCTTTTCCATGGTGGTGTCCCGCCGTGGCGTTTCGTCCATATCCAGCAGGGCTTTTTCCTTTTTTTGCCGCACCTCAATGGGGATGATTTCCTCTTTGAACGTCCCTGAATCAATGGCTTTAATGGCCCGCTCATGGGAGCGGCAGGCCCACTTGTCCGCCGCTTCCCGGGTGATGCCTTCATTTTTGGCGGCGGTTTCCGCCCAGGTCATCATGGAATTCAGCTCGCCAAACCGTTCAATGGGTTGGTGTTTGGGCCTGCCCCGCTGTATTCTGTCATAAAAGGGAAGCCCCCAAAGGCCTAAACTGCCGTGGTTCCGTGGAAAAAAGCCCCATTTGGGATCCACCCGGCCGCCGACACCCCATTTAATCAACTCGCCCGGAATGTAGAATTCGGCCCGGCTCATGCTTTCAACCCCGCCCGCAACAGCCCAACCGGCATCCCCTTCCCTGATTTCCTGGGCCGCAGACCAGACGGACTGAAGACCCGAGCAACACCGCCTGTCGATGGTAAAGCCGGGGATTTCCACCGGCCACCCGGCCGCCAGAAGCGCCAGGCGCGCCACGTTGGGACACTCCCCGTTTGAAAAGGATTGCCCCAGAACCACTTCATCCACTTCCTCGGGCGTCAGCCCGGCCCTTTGGACCACTTCATTTAGAACAACCGCCCCCAGTCGTTCCACCGGGACGTCCCTCAGCATGCCGCAATAGGCCCCGATGGGGGCACGAACGCCGCTTACAATCACAACCTCTTCCATGTTTCCTCCTCAAAATATCCGGCCTCAACCGCTGCTGAGACTCAGGGAAAACCCCTCCTTTTCGATGTGAATACGGGCGGCATCGTTTCGCAGGGTCAGTTCGCGAATCAACGTCATCACCGGCTTGTCTCCCCGGGGGTACTCTTTTTGGATGGGGCCCGCTGAAATGGTCGCTTCCACATGCTCTTCGGGAAATAGGCTCCGAAGCAGCAATTCGTCGTCTGATATCCCCGGGCGCCCGATCTCCTTTCGCAGCTCTCCAATGGAAGGCTGCGGTTGTTCCCAATTGAGGAACTCCTTGGCCTCCGGCAAATTCGTCATCTTGTCCAGCACATTTGGGTCCACGGGGGCGGGTGTTTTTCCATAGTGTCCCAGCACATACCGAATCCCTTCCGCCGTGGCCACGCTGTACCGTTCTCCCTGAAGGACGTTCAACACGCCCTGTGTCCCCACCAACTGGGAAAAGGGGGTGATCATGACCGGATAACCCCATTCCTCGCGGATGATACTGATTTCCTCCAGTACTTCCTCCAACCGGTGGCCCATGCCCCGTTGGGAGAGCATGAATTCCAGGTTGGAAATCATGCCCCCCGGCACCTGATGAACATATTGGAAGGCATCGTATTCCACGGGCGCTCCCATGGGCTTGTTTTCCCTTTTGGCAACGTACCTGAAATGCTCGGCCATCTTTTTCACCGGTTCAAAGGCGACGCCGGGGTCATATCCCAGCCTTTTCAAATTCATGATCATGTTTTCCGCGGACGGGTGGGAAGGGCCGTTGGCCAGGGGAGAGACACACGTGTCGATGATATCCACGCCCAACGGCACTGAATCAAGACAACACAAAGGCGCCAGCCCCGTTGTGCAGTGTGAGTGCATTTCAAGGGGCAGGTCTCCGATCTCCCCCTTGATGGTGGGCACCAGGGTTTTGGTCCTTTCAGGGGTTAATAATCCGATGGAGTCTTTGATCATCACCCAATCGGGATCCAACATACGGATCATTTCAGCGGTTTTGCGAGCATAGAATTCATCCGTGTGGACGGGGCTTAAGGAGTAAACCAGCGGCACCACCACTTCAATGCCCACCGATTTGGCGGCCTTTACCGATATGGTGAGATTGTTCCAATCGTGCAAGGCATCGAAGATCATCAGGTGTTTGATGCCATTTTCGGCACACCGCTCTATCCAGAGCCGGATCACCGAGTCGGGAACGATATTGAAGCTGGTAAGGGACTTGCTTCTGATGAGGGCCCGCAGCGGGGTATTGGGCAGGGCCCGGGAGATTAAACGGATCCGTTCCCATGGATCCTCACGCAGATAACGGAGACAGGCGTCAAAATGGACCGTTCCCATGAGCTCGGCGGACATGAATCCCGCCTCGTCCAAAATGGGTGCAATGGGCAGCATGTGGGCCGTTCTCATCCGCGTGGCCCAAAGGCTCTGGTGACCATCCCGCAAGGTTGTATCAACGAGACTGATTTTCTTCATTTCCCTAAAACCCCTTTAGCATTGTGTTTTCAATCCACCCCGTGCTGACATTCCCTTTCATATAGTCCGGATCCTCCATAATTAACCGGTGAAAAGAGATGTTGGTATCGATACCGGTGACAACAAAACTGCTGAGGGCCCCCTGCATTAAGCCGATGGCTTGGGGCCGCTCACTTCCTTTGGTGATGAGCTTGGCCAGCAGTGAATCATAATTCGGGGGAACAAAATAACCGCCGTAGCAATGGGAATCGACGCGAATCCCTCGGCCCTGGGGAGGCCCCCATTGGGTGATTCTGCCGGGTGAGGGGGCAAACCCCGCCCGAGGCGCTTCCGCGTTGATTCGGCACTCGATGGCGTGACCGGATAATCGGATGTCTTCCTGAGCGACACTGAGAGATTCACCCGATGCCGCCCTGAACTGCTCCTTCACCAGGTCAATGCCGCTGATCACCTCCGTCACCGGATGCTCCACCTGAATTCGGGTGTTCATCTCAAGGAAAAAGAACCGATTCTGATCCTGGTCCAATATGAATTCCACGGTGCCGGCGTTTTGGTATTTGATAGACTCGCCGATTTTTACGGCCGCGCCGCAGATCTCTTTCCTCAGTTCAGGAGATACGGCAGGCGATGGCGCCTCTTCCACGATTTTCTGGTAGCGCCGCTGAAGGGAACAGTCGCGCTCAAAAAAATGGATGATATTGCCGAAAGCGTCCCCCATGATCTGGACCTCTATGTGCCGTGCATTGGGAATGTAGTGCTCCACATATAACCGATCGTCTCCAAAAGCACTCATTGCCTCGGCCGACGCCTCGTCAAAGACCGTGTTCAGGTCTTCTTGACGGAGAACGATTTTCATCCCTTTTCCGCCCCCTCCGGCGGCCGCCTTTAAAAGAATAGGATACCCCACCCTTTCGGCCGCCCTGGATGCCTCTTCAAGGCTGGCTGCCAGTTCCGACCCGGGAATAATGGGAATACCAAGATCCCTGACCAGCTTTCGCGCAAAGAGCTTATCTCCCATTTTCCGGATATGCTCAGCTTTAGGTCCCACGAAAACAACATCGTTTTGGGCGCAAGCCTCGGCAAGCCGCGGCTGTTCAGCTAGGAAACCGTATCCGGGGTGAACGGCATCCGATTGAGTCCCTTTAGCCGCCATTAAAATGGTGTCCACTTTGAGATAGCTCTCAATGGGTGGCGGGGGACCGATGCACACGGCCCTGTCCGCCAGTCTTGCGGGGAGGCTGTCTGTATCCGCTTGGGACACGATCACAACGGTTTCAATCCCCAGTTCACGGCATGCGCGGATGATACGGACGGCGATTTCCCCCCGATTGGCCACCAAGACACGGGAGATCCGCTTCATGAAGCGCTCTCCCCGTCGGTTTTTGGGTCATCCGCAGACGGTTTCACCAGAAAAAGCGTCTGCTGGTATTCCACCATCTCACCGTTTTCCGCGCAAATCTTCACAATCGTCCCCTCTGCGCCGGCCTTGACCGTATTAAAGAGTTTCATGACCTCAATGATGCAAAGGGAATCATCCTCCCCTACCATTTGACCCTCCTCCACAAAAGGGGGCGCTCCGGGTTTGGGGGCACTGTAAAATGTGCCGAGCATCGGGGCTTTGATGGCAACGAGGTTTTCCGCTCCTTGTTCTTCCGGCGCACAGGCTTTCGGCGTTTCTGCCACTTTTTCGGGAACCGCCTCGGCAGTCGCCTTCGAAGGGCCTGATTCCGGATTGTTGATCTCATGTCCTTCCTTCGGTTTCACCCTTTTGCCGCTCTTGCTCACCTCCAGTTTGACGCCACCCATTTCCAGACGCAATTCATCAAAATTCGATTCATCGAGCATTCTGAGTATTTGGATGACATCATCCTGGTCTAAACCTTCCATAAAGAGATCCTCCATTTTCATTTAACCACAATGTATAGAAACCCTACACCGATCCGAAAATAAGTTTCGGCACGATGAGACTTAGCCACGGGACATAGGTAATCAGGACCAGTGCAATCCCGATGATGATCATAATGGGAATCGCCGATTTCATGACATCATACAACGACAGCCCCGACAGGGAACTTCCCACATAAAGGTTGAACCCTACGGGAGGGGTGATCAAACCGATTTCCAGGTTCATCACCACCACAATGCCCAAGTGGACGAGATTGATTCCCAAGGCGGCCCCCAGGGAGACGATGAGCGGGGTGAAGATGAGCATGATGGATGAGGGATCCATGAAATCCCCTGCGAAAAAGAGGATCACGTTGATCAGAAGGAGGAACATCCATGCGTTGATCCCCGCATCAAACATGATTTGCGTCAAGAGATCGGGAACCCTGAAAAATGAGAGTAAGAATGCAAAGGAATAAGCGAATGCCAGAATAATCAATATCATTGAACTCATCTCCGCGGAACGCAGGAATATGTCCGGGAGATGGCTCAGTTTCAACTCCTTGTACAGGAAAAAACCCATGGCGAGACCGATAAAAATGGCCAGAACCGCCGCCTCGGTGGGCGTCACCACGCCGCCGTAAATGCCGCCCAGTATCATGGCCGGAACGATCAATGCGGATCCGTTCTGAACGATCTTCTGCAACCGTTCCTTCAGGGAAAGAGAGGGCGACTTGGGGTAATTCCGTTTTCGCGAGATGATATGAACGTAAATCATCAGGAAGATGGTCAGGATAACACCCGGCAACATGCCGGCCGCAAACAGTTTCCCGATGGAGACATCGGCCAGAACGCCAAAAATGATCATCAAGATACTGGGCGGAATGAG
The DNA here is from genome assembly GCA_028278625.1 of Thermodesulfobacteriota bacterium. The sequence continues at coordinate 21,334 of JANQDY010000266.1, read as the reverse complement.
GATGCCCAAAGATCCGGAACAGGAGATCAGGGCAGTGGCGAATTTTTTATCGTACCCTTCCTTCAACATTCCAGGAAGGACGATGGTCCCGATGGAAACCACGGTGGCAACACTTGAACCTGAAATGGCCGCGAAAATCGCGCATGCCAGCACCCCCGCCATGCCGAGACCTCCGGTAACACCGGCGGTGATGGCCTCGGAAAAGACCAGAAGCCGTCGGGCGATGCCCGCTTGGGCCATGATATTGCTGGCCAGGATAAAGAAAGGGACGGCCAGTAGGGCATAGCTGTCCAGGGCCGCAAAGATGTTCTGCCCTATGAAGAGAAGATCCATGTCCGTGAAAAGGATCAGATTGAGGGTCGTGGAAATACCCAGGGCGATGGCGATGGGAACCCCAAAAAACATGAGAAGGAAGAGGACACTCATGAGCGAAGTGATGAGGACAATCGGATTTTCCATTAATCAGCTCTCTTTAGAATTCTTGGCAGCAAAAACTCACCATCTCTGGTATCACTAGATGCGTTCTCTCTTTCGCTTCATCATCTCCTCGTCCGGTTCATCACCTTTCAGAAAGGACTTCCACAGCAGTTCACCGTAGTGAATTGCCATAAAGAGAAACGCCACCGGCATATAGGCGATCATCATCCAAATGGGAATCTCGGTAATGATGGACAATTGACCCATTTCCCTAAAATAAAGGACGAATTTATAGGTGAGATAGGACGTGAAAAGCATCAGAGCGGCGCCTGAAAAACTGGTAAAGATCTCGGAGACTTTTTGAAACTTGGGCGGTAAGAGCTTTACAATAACATCCACACCGATGTGGACCCCGTTGCGAATACCGGTGCTGGTGGCCAGAAGGGTCATGGTGATAAAGGTGAATACCACGATCTCAGGAACCCAAGCGAAACCCGAGTTAAAAAAGTACCTCAAAATGACCTGAATAAAGCTGAGCGTTACGGTAAAGGCCAGGAGCAAAATGGCCGCCCACTTCTCAAAATGATAGATAATATCGCCAATCTTCATTGCTTTGTCCTGATCCTGTTTAAGATTCAAAAAAGTGAAACATCTCCAACCGGGTCCCATGAACCCGATCGGAGAGCAACTTTTAGGATGTCTTATTTGGTGCGGGTAGCCTCAACCGCCTCAAAAAACTCTTTCGGTATGTTCTTCCCGAATTTTTCTTCAACCGGTTTGGTTTTCTCTTTGAGGACCCCCCGCTCCTTTTCGGTCAGCCATTTGAATTGGAGCTGCGGCCTCTCGGACATCATGATCCAGGGCATTTTGTACTCGACATTTTCCTGTACCTCATGTTCGAATTGGGTCGCCTCCGCGAAAGTATCATTGAAAATCTTTTTGAGATCATCGGGCAGGCCGTTATAAAATTTAGGGTTGACCAGGATGGCGGCAAAAAGCAGGCTGTGCCGGCTGATGGTGATGAAATCACCGGTTTCATGCCATTTCACGGCCTGAATGACGGCCAGGGGGCATTCCGCACCATCGACGGTCTTCAGTTGCAGGGCATTATAGGTTTCCATATAGGGGATGGGTTGAGCGCTGGCACCAAGGGCTTCCATCTGTGCCGCTACAATCTTGGAGGGCCTGATGCGCAGTTTGACACCCACAAAATCTTCGGGCCCGGCCAGGAATCCCTTGCTGCAGACGAAATTCTGAAAACCGTAGGGCCAAAAGCCCATGAGTTTATACCCTTTTTTGAGATAAAGGGGTTCAAACAGCTTCTTTCCTTCCCCATCCAGAAAACGGTAGACGTGGTTCATGTCGCTGAAAACGAATGGGAATTCCATCAGGAAGGTCTCGGGAATCTCTCCCCCCAGTCTCCCGCCGCTCACTTCACACATCTGAATAACATTGGATCTTAAGGCCGCATACTGGGTCGGATCATCTTTATACAAGGAGGCCGCCCAATAGATCTCCACCTTGAACCGTCCGCCGGAGTTTTCCTCCAATTTTTCGCCGAGATAAGCGATGGCCTGGCTGAGCGGATGCATGCTGGGAGGCGATTTGGGCCCTGGATAGTTGAATTTGATCAAGATTGGTTTCTCGGCCAACGCGCTGGAGTGGAGTAACACGATCCCACTCAGAAAAATCAAAGCAACCAACAAAGACAATAAACAGACCTTTTTTCTCATCATAGCTAACGTCCTCCCTTAAAATGTTGGATGAACATCCCTAAAGTCGAACCACGGGGTTTTTTCCACCAGCCCTTCTTTTTTTATCACCTCCCTTTATATGATCTCTTCGTCCTGCAGCCTCAACATTTCCTCTTCCGAAATCCCCAGTAATCCTTGATAAATCTCTTTGTTATGTTGACCGGGATACGGAGCGGACCCTGTTAATCCCGCGTGGGACTCTGTGAAATGCACGGGAAATCCGGCGGTCTTTATGCCGGTCTTCCCACTTTTGGGGTGATACAACTCCTCTATCATTCCCCTGGATGTCAGTTGAGGATCTTTTAATACGTCTTCAATTTCGAGGACCGAATCGCATGCCACCCGTTTTTCCCGCAGCCGCAGAAGGGCCTCATCCACGGTCAGACTCTCAAGCCAGTCGAGCACAATCCGTTCTATCACATCGGAGTTTTTCGAACGGCCTTCCTGATTCTGGAACCGGGGGTCTTCTTTCAGATCTTCCCTTCCCAGTGCTTCCACGAAGGCCTCCCACTGCACATTATTGGCCACGCAGATCAGCACATACCCATCTCTGGCGCGATAGGCATTCCATGGTGCAAGCCTTGGGTTCCTGTTTCCCGTTCTCATGGGAATCCCCTTTTCAAGGTGCAGATCGAGGGCTTCGTCCATGATCATGGAAAAACAGCAGTCCTGCATTGAAATATCGATTCTTTCACCCTCCCCGGTTTTCTCCCTGGAGTAGAGCGCCGCCAGGGTAGCGGAAAGTCCGTACATGGCGGGTATCATGTCGCCCACCCACGCGCCGCAACGGGTGGGAGGACCGTCTGGAAAACCGGTAACGCCCATGATGCCGCTCGTGCCTTGAATGGTAAGGTCAAAAGCGGTCCGATCCCTGTACGGCCCGTTTTGTCCGTAACCGGCAATAGAACAGTAGATAATTCGCGGGTTGATCTCTTTCACCCTTGGGTAGTCAAAGCCCAGTCTTTCCATACTGCCCGGGGCAAAATTCTCGACGAGTATGTCTCCTTTCTCCAGAAGTCTCTCAAGAATCCTTTTCCCCTTTTCATTTCGCATGTTCAAAAAGACGCTCTTTTTGCCCCGATTCCGCTTCAGATAAAGGAGAGACACATCAATGTCGCTTTGACTTCGGTAGGCAACACCTTCAGGGCCGGCAAATGGCGGGTTCCAACGGCATGGATCTCCGATTTTAGGACGTTCCACCTTGATGACCTCCGCGCCCATGGCCGCCAAATTCAGACTCACAAAAGGCCCAGATAGATATGCCGTCAAATCTATCACCCGAATACCTTCCAAATGCTTTTTCATAAGGCCCTCCAGTCATCGCAAAAAAGTTTTGGTCACTGAATGCTCTTATGTTTAGCAATACTAATGCCAACCGGTTCAGAAAACTTAACTGGCTTAAATCACGAAAGAAATTATTTGGTCGGAAACGAACGGGACCATTGTGCCGAAATATCGCGCCCAATAATAAGCCCAAGAGCCGAATATTTGGCTTGCACACACCCCATCGGTTTTGGTATTAATGTATTTCATTTGCACCGCAGACCCGTCGAACAAAGGGGAAAAAATGCCCTGGAATTCCTACAGAAAGTACTTGTCCTTTTTGAACATCAACAACGCTATTTTAAAAGAGTACACCCGTGAAGGGCTCTTCAGGGCTTTGGTCAATGAGCTCAAGGAACTCTTTCCCTTCGACCGTTGCAGCATTCATCTCTATGACCGCAAGAACAATTCCCTCAGCTATTTTGCAGCGGCGGACGGCATCAAACCTGACGGTATCAGCTGCGAAAGCAGCAGGCCACTCCCCAAAGGATCCGTTGCCCGCATGGTCATTGAATCCAGAAAGCCGGTCATCATAGAGGACCTGTCCAGATTTGAAAAGATGATTACCGTTGAATCCATGTGGAAAGAAGGCTTGAGGTCCACACTCGCCTTTCCTTTGATTATCCGAAACGAAATTCTTGGATCCCTTCATTTCTCTTTTAAGAAATGCCCTGAACAGCTGGAGGAGTTATATTCCTTCATCGAAGAATTATCGACGCAAATTACAATTGGCATAGACAATATGCTTTCATATGATAAATTAAGGCTTATCAATGAAAAGCTTGAAAAAGAAAAGAGTTACGTCCTTGAAAAGCTGGATCGGCTGAATCAAAAGTTCTATTACAACAGCGGCATTATGGTTGACCTCATGCGCGATGTGGATCTGGTGGCGGACACGGACACCAGCGTGCTCATCAGTGGTGAAACGGGCACGGGCAAAGACCATATTGCCCGATACATCCACAATTTGAGCTCCCGCAAGTATAATCTCTTCGTTAAGGTGAACTGCGCCGCCCTGGTTCCTACACTCATAGAAAGTGAACTTTTCGGACATGCCAAAGGATCCTTTACCGGGGCCGACAATCGCAGGATCGGCCGGTTCGAAATGGCTGACGGCGGCACCGCATTCCTGGATGAAATCGGCGATCTGCCGGTACAGAGCCAGGCGAAACTCTTGCAGGTCCTGGAAGAAAAGGCATTTGAACGGGTGGGCGAAAGTACTCCAGTTTCCGCCGATTTTAGGGTTATCGCCGCCACCAATCAGAACTTGCCGCAAAAGATACAGGATAGGACCTTCAGGCGGGATCTGTACTACCGTGTCAATACAGTGCACCTTAAGATTCCCCCTTTGAGGGAGCGAACCGGAGACATCCCCCTTCTGGTTCGATGCTTTACCACCAACTTCTCCGACAGGCTTCAAAAACCCGAGGCACGCTATTCTTCAACGGCATTTGACGCCCTCTGCGGCTACCCATGGCCCGGAAATGTTCGGGAACTGGAGAATCTGATCGAGAGAATCATGATCAGCCGTTCCGGACATCTAATAACGGAAGGGGATATCCACAGACTGCTGCAGCCATTGGAACCGACGAGAAAGATGGATGGTGAAGTGTTCCTCACCAAAGACCAAATGGAACGGAAGCATATTGAAGAGGCGTTGGCAAAATGCGGTTGGATGGTGGGAGGAAAAAATGGTGCGGCCGATTTGCTGGGAATCCCCAGATCCACGCTTCAGTACCGAATGAAAAAGCTGGGCATCACAGTCAGGCGGATTCCCCCATCAGGATCACCCACGACCAAGGCGCCCGGAGGTTATGCCCTGACGGTGGATTGAGGCGCCGATTTCAGATCCAACTCCCAGTAGGTAACGCCCGCCAATGGGTTGTCGTAGTAGGGCGGCCGCTTCCGGAATCCCAATTGCCTGTACAGACCATTGGCTTCCTGAAGGATTTCCAAGGTATCGAGAAACATTCTGGCGTATCCGCAATCCCCGGCCCTGCCCACGATCGCGTGAGCCAGTGCTTTTCCGATGCCTGCATTTCGAAATTTCGGCCTCACGTAGAGCCGCTTCATCTCGCAGACGCCCGGTTCATGCTTTCTAAGCGCAACACACCCGGCGATCTCATCGGCAACCGTGGCCAGGAGGAGAGCACCGTCGGGTGGGGCGTACTTTCCAGGCAAACCGGCAAGCTCCTTCTCGAATTCCTGAAAGGAAAGATCCACCGCCAGAAAATCGTGGTATTCCCGAAAAAGGGAACGGGCCGCATTCAAATGGAAATCAGATTCTGCGGTGACAATTTTCATTTCAAAAGACACGGGACCCTTTGTTTACTATTGACAAATCCCTCTAAACCACCCAATTATGACAATCTGCCCAACACTATCAACTACAAAATGGGATTTCCAAGGGTTTAGAGGTGCTCTGGCAAGCGGTTTTTGAAAAAAACCGGCGTAAGCGAAAACGATGTGGAGAGACAATATGCGCATATTGATCTGTGGAGACATGTTTCCGACCATGGTGGAGACCGTCATCCGCCTGTTGCCGGACGATGAAGTACGGGTAAGTTCCATGGACCCGGTGGATGTGGCAGGACAAGCACCATGGGCGGAAGTGCTGATCCCTGCCATGAGTCGCATCAGCGGGGAGATTATTGACGCTTGTCCCCATTTGCGGCTGATTCAGCAGTTCGGCGTCGGCCTCGAGGGGGTGAACATCCCGGCGGCCACTGCCAAAGGCGTTTCAGTTGCCAATGTCCCCGGCGCGCAAGCGCCCGTACACGCGGAATGCACGGCCGAAGGCGGTGTTTTTCTGATGATGGCAACAGCCAGGAAATACAAACACTGCCAGCAAACCCTTGGTTGTGGGGAATGGGGGCGCCCCGGGGGAATGGCACTCATCGACCGCACGGCTTTAATTATCGGTATGGGCGCGGTGGGCCGGGCCCTGGCCTCGCGGTTGCTGGCACTGGGCATGACGGTGATCGGAACCGAGCTTTACGCAAGCGCTGAAACGGCAAGGGAGTTGGGACTGGACCGCCTTCTGAGCCCTGACCGGCTCCATGAGCTGCTGCCCCTGGCCGACTTCGTGATTTCCACGGTCACCCTTACACCGGAAACCAGGCATCTTCTGGCAATGCCGGTGTTTGAACGCATGAAGCCCGCAGCCTTTGTCATCAACATCAGCCGGGGCCCCATCGTAAACGAGGATGACCTCCTAAACGCCATTGACGGAGGCCTCATCGCCGGTGCGGGCCTGGATGTCTTGAACCAGGAACCTCCGGCCCCCGGCCATCCCCTGGTAAACCATCCGCAAGTGGTCGTAACCCCCCACACCGCCGGGGTCACGGAGCAGTCATTTGACGCTCTGGGCCGAGCGGTGGCTGAAAACATCAACCGCCTTAGAAGAGGCGACGTCGTTCTGAATCAAGCTGTGGCTTAATACTTTTTGGGGAGGGTAGAAATGAAAGCTTCTTTTACGGTGATACCGGCCGAATCAAGACGGCTGATTGCCAAGGCCGTGGTGGAAATGAATGAAATCAAAATCGCCAAGGAGAAGGCCTACATTGTCATAAACGGTGGAACGACCAATGGATACATCGCTCAGGAACTGGCCGGGGCCGATGTCAAGCCGGAGGAATTTACCGCCGGAACCGTCACCAATCGGCTGATGTGCGTCACCGAACTTCCCCCCAAACGGCAGATTCCCTTTCCCATCATCCTGTACAAGGGCCAAAAATCGGATAAAACCATTCCCGAGGTGCTAAAGGATTTTCATATTGAAACGGTCTTGATCAAAGGCGGCAACTGCATTGACGCCCAAGGAAACGTGGGTGTGGTGGCGGCCGGTTTTGACGGCGGTACCATGGGCGCCACCATGGGAACAGCCGTGACCCAGGGGCTCAGGTACATTGTGCCCATTGGCCTTGAAAAGCTCGTTCCCTCGGTGGACAGGGCCATTGCGGCGGCGGGCGCCAAAACCCTGGATTACTGCATCGGGGCCGATTACGGCATCTTTAAGGTCCCCAATGCGGTGGTGGTTACCGAAATCGAAGCACTGGGGATTCTGGCCGGTGTGCAAGCCACCCACGTGGCCTCCGGCGGTATCGGTGAAGCGGCCGGTGCCGTCAGCCTGATCATTGAAGGTGAAGCGCAGAGCGTCAAACATGCCATCGGAATTGTCGAGTCCATCAAAGGTGAGCCAGCCCTTCCGGGATTCAAAGGGAATTGTGAAACCTGTCCCTACGCCTGCAAATTTGCAGGCAAGAAGGTGGAAGAACTTCCTGACTGGTTAAAGGAATAGAACTGTTAGAGACCGTTGCCGGCCGGATAGGGGATTGACAGGCTGTGTTCGATGACAGCGGGGCGATCGATGCCGGTCACTCGGTTGGCTAGGTGGTCAGCAGAATCATCGCCCCGATTCCAAGAGCAACGCCCAAACCTTGTTTCACTGTAATCGTCTCGCCCAAGAAGACCATTGCCAATAAAATGGGAATAATCGGATAGAGGGCTGAAAACGTGGCGACCAATGAAATGGGTCCCTTTGAAGCGGCGTAAAGAAAGCAGAGAGCCCCGGCAAATCCAATAAAGCCGGTGAACAATCCCAAAAGAGCGCCTTTAGGGTGAAAGTCCGGCTTGAATTGCACGGATATCAGGACAAATATGGTGAAGATGATTCCGCCCAACACCTCAAAAAGGATTGCACTCTTCGGGCTGATGTATTTTGTGGTAATCTTGGGAACAAAGCTCCACAACCCCCATAAAACAAAGGCACCAAAAGTCGGAAAAAGCCACTCTTTCATGGAGACCTCCTTTCCGGCGTCCGGTCTGCCGTCGAGCCTCACTAATTCCTAACAAGGGTCAACGACAATCTCGACCCCTTATGCCGCTGCAGGGCTCAAGCATCTCCGGTGGGAATGATTCCCGCTGTCTCTACCATTAGAACAACCGTTTTTTCCGGTGCCCTTGTTTTGTGAACGATCCCTTTTGGAACCACATATCCTTGGTGAGGGTCCAGTTCGATTGATTCACGTCCCTCAATGTCAAGGAGCAGCTTTCCAGTGAGTGTGAAGAAAAATTCATCTTCTTCGTCATGTTTGTGCCAGTGATATTCTCCCCGCAATATTCCGAGTCGCACCACCGAGTTGTTTACCCTGCACAAGGTTTGATTGTACCATTTGTCAGTACAATCCTTTACTAACGACTGAACATCTATGAGCTCTAATGAATCATGAAGGATGTCCATGTGATTGACGTACGGATATTTCTCATCACTCATGTCAGATCTCCATTTTGGGGCGTGGGAAATCATAGTTCATGCAATTCTACAAATGTCTAATGCCATTCGAGTACAACATCAGACAGCTCAATGCGACCCATGCGGCAATGCTCAAGAGTGGCTCGAGTTGAAGAATGATGAGCATGCCGATTGCGAAAAGCACAAGGATGTAACTCATATCGCAGGATCTCTCTTCACTGCCGGACCCGGCGCTTCAGTGAACAATGACAATCTTCATTTCGTTGCCCGTTGGGACACCTTTGCTACCCATTCACTTGTTTTTAAAAAGACATGGAGATACCCGGCAACCCAATACCTTCCAATTGGGTGGACCAATTCTGACCCTCTTGAATGGAAAGCGCTGGGGTCAGCGTGCCCGTCGTTACCAGTTCACCGGCATGCAGTGGTGGCGCGTGGGGCTGTTTTGCCATGACATTGATTAAGTGGGCCACGGCTTTTAGGGGACTGCCCAGGGCGTTGGAACCGCGACCCCGCTCACGCACCTGGCTGTCACGGGAAAGTGTGATGGTGAACCTCTCTAAATCCGACATCACTTCAGGCCCGAGCAGGCTTAAGGCCTGTGGCTCACCCACGATTAATGCTGCGTGCAGTCCCGAATCGGCAATGGTATCCGGTGCTTGAAATCTCCATCCAGGGAAGTGGGATTGCACCACTTCGATGCCATGGGCAATCCAGTCGATGCACGCGAGTATTTCCACAGGCCCTGCATTCACAGGGGGCGTGGCGCAAAAGTGCACAACAATTTCCGGCTCAATCTTCGGTTCAACGAATTGTCCGATATCGTATTGCACAGGGGAACCTGTCTGCCGCACAACGGTGGTATTGTAGACGTAGCCCCAGATCGGCTCATGCACCCCGTAGATAGACCACATCTCCGGATTTGTGAAACCGATCTTTCGACCGACCGGTAGCGCTCCCTCACCGGTTCGCATTTCGTGAATCATCGCTGCCACGGCATATGCTTCGGTGTTGCCAAAATCACTCAGGCGGGAAGTTAACGGCTCGATTTGCCGACACTCGTCCTGTGCGGTCTTCAACTCCTGGGCCACTTCGTAGAGGTCAGCACTTTGTTTCATGGTACCTTCCGGGACCGGTGTTGAGGGGATATCCCATATTGTTCCTTTTTCCGCACAAGGTAGCAAAAGGACGCCTTTTGACAAGGTGTCACGAGTTTCGCCTGAGTGACGCCGTCAGTATGCCCGCACCAATCATGAGCCCGCCCCCTGTGCGATTCATCGCCCGCAATACACGCTGTTTTTTGATGATGTCCCTCAACTTACCCGACATTAATGCATAAGCTGTGTTAACAGGGAAAACGATAATGACAACTGTAAGACCCAAAATCAGCATTTGTGGCAAGACGGGCGCGTCAGGTGAAACGAATTGTGGCATGAAAGCCATATAGAAGATGATGCCCTTCGGATTCATAAGCGAAACGGCAAAAGCTTGAATAACAATGCGTCTACATGAAACGCTTCTTTCTTCAACAGATACCCCATCCAAATCCGGCGTGCTTCGCCATAGCATGATGCCCAGATAAATGAGATAAATCGCTCCGGCCCACTTCATGATCAAGAATAATTGAGAAGATGTTGCTAAAATGGCTCCCAATCCAAGGAAAGAAAGTGCCATGGCCGCGGCGGCACCCGGCGCAACACCGAAAACAGTGAACAGGGCCGGTCTGGTACCATGACGCAAACCGTAGGCCATTACCATTAGATTCGTCGGGCCCGGAATCGCTATGAGTACCATCGTCGTGATGGTAAACGTGAGCCAGAGTTCAAAGGTCATAAAAACCTCCTGTTAAACAGCTTCGAAGGGCGTTTTGTACATTCGCCTGTAGTATTATGGGTGGGTTCAAGTCGATGTTCGGTCTTCCACGCCATTCTATGGCGCCTTTTCATATATCGTTTTGAGGCGTTTCTCTTTCTTAAACCGTTCAAGGGCCAATTGGATCAACCGGTCTATTAATTCCTGGTAAGAAATGCCGCTGGCTTGCCAAAGTCTCGGATACATGCTGATGGCCGTAAATCCGGGAATGGTATTGATTTCATTGACAACGATTTCATTGTTATTCCTAAGAAAGAAATCAACTCTTGCCAATCCCTCACAGGACAAGGTCTTAAAGGTTTCAATGGCCAATTGTTGTATCTTTCCGGTAAGCGCTTCAGAAACTTTGGCCGGTATTTCAAGGATGGCGCCTTTCTCGTCAATATACTTCGCTTCGTAGGAGTAGAATTCATGGGTGGGAATTATCTCCCCTGGAACAGAGGCCATTGGACTATCATTTCCCAAAACAGAGCATTCAAGCTCTCTTCCCTCAACATATTCCTCGATCAAGATCTTGTTATCATAGTCAAAGGCGATTCCGATGGCTTTTTCGTATTCTGCCTCTTTTCTCACTTTATTCACGCCCACCGATGACCCGAGATTGGCAGGTTTTACGAAAAACGGAATTCCCAACGTTTCCGCGATGGACGGATAAGACGGCACCGCCTCATTCAGTTTCAAAGTAACAAAGTCCGAAATGGGAAGTTTTGCATCCCGCAATAGACGTTTCATCACATCTTTGTCCATCCCAATGGCCGATCCCAAGACGCATGCACCAACAAAAGGGACACCGGCCAGCTTTAACAAGCCTTGGACCGTCCCGTCTTCACCCAATGGACCGTGCAAAATGGGAAAGACCACATCTACCTGCTCATCAGCGCCTGATCCCGTCAAACTGGAGACCTTGCCCCCATTCTGGGGGATTAAAGCTACGTGATCGCCGGATTGATTCAGCTTGATGAGTTGGGGATCACTGGAATTCAGAAGAACGTCTGAACTTTCGTTCAAGAGCCATTTGCCTGATTTGTCAATACCGATCAAGACTGGATGATATTTTTCCTTATCAATGGCCTCAATCACATTCCTGGCTGATTGAAGCGACACCTCATGCTCTGCCGATTTTCCACCGAACAGGATTCCGACACGAATCTTTTTCTCTTTCATCGCTGCCTCTCTCTATTTTGGTGCAAGGGTGCCCCCTTTCCTTCAGGTTTTAGAAGCAGAGGAGAGGGTTCATCCCGAGCATACGTGTGGTTTTTCGGTTTGTCAACAATTGGACGGATGTAGTAGTGAGGAACTGACTTCAGGATTTGATGGTCTTTCATTCTCTTTTGTCCCGACAGCATGAATGCCGCTTCTCCCCAGACAACCATACAAATTCCTGACTGCTCTCATCCAGCGACATGGCACGCGTTGGTCCCTTAAGAGGCGTCCACCCATTGTTTATGGCCCATCTTATTGCACTTGCGATGCTTGAAGGTTTTAGTTCAAAACTCCATGGAAAAGGATCGACAAATAAAACATGGGGCTTGCCTGCGATGCCAATGGTAAATACATCATCACTACACAAGGGGCAATGCGCGGCATAATGCCATAAATAATTGACCCCATCCACGGTTATTTTTCTTGTCCCCTTCTTGGGCCATGCCATCATCAGTACCTATGCTATTTTCAATTGACAGCGAAGGACAGGCATAAACGCCGCGGCTTTTGGTTGCTAAGGCCGTGACTGGCCATTTGCTCCGCCGCTGCTCTTTTTCGTCATGTCCATTTATCTTCTCTCGCCGGCCGTGGGCAAAGGCGGCGCGTCTTTTCGCCATATGCGGAGCCGCGCCACTTTTTGCGCGACCAAATCAGCCTTTTTGGGCGACCAGAATTAAAGATCATGATGAAAAGTCGATACATACTTTGCCAATGGTATGCTTTGATTCAACATGTCGATGTGCCGCAGCTGCCTGGCTGATTCTGTATATTTTTTCCACATGGGGTAGAACCAGTTTGCTTTCAATCCATTTCTTTAACTGCTTCAGATCTTCCGACCGGGATCGTACCTGCACGAGCCTGTTTACCTTGGAAATGCCAAGGCGTGCTAATGTCTCTCCCCAAAGACTGGGCGCCTTCGGCACAGTGCTCACATAGACCCCATTCCTTCCGAGTTGTCCCCTAAACTCAGAACCGGTGAAATTTCCGAAGACATCAAAAACGGAATCGAACGCAAGGTCAATCTCGGTCGCTGACTGATCTTTATATGAGTATGTGCAATCAGCCCCGAGGGACTGGACAAAATGAAAATTGTGCGAACCGCAAACCGCATGAACCTCGGCCCCCATAACTTTGGCGATTTGTACTGCAAAATGTCCAACGCCGCCACTGGCGCCGTTAATGAGAATCTTCTGCCCTTCCTTAAGATGACAGCAATCTCTAAGCGCCTGCAACGCGGTTTGGGCAGCCAAAGGAACGGAAGACGCCTCAAAAAGCGAAGAGCTCTTGGGAAAATCGGCTATTTCGCTTTGATGAAGCTTTGCAATCTCTGAATGGACGCCCCCAGCAAAAACATTTGTCATTCCGAATACGAGATCACCCATGGAAAAGCCGCGAACCAAAGAACCCATAGCAACGATTTCTCCAGCCACATCCAAGCCGGATACCTTGGGTAAGGGGCCTCTGGCAAAAGTTCGACTGAACTTACCTTTTCGGAGCAGAACATCCTTGGGATTGACGCTGCCGGCAACCACCTTAATCAAAACAGTGTCAGCAGAAATCTCCGGCAGAGGCCAATCATCCGTCCACTCCAATTCGTCCGCAGAACCATATCTTTTGTAGATAAGTGCCTTCATGCTGTTACCTTTTGAACGGGCTCAAACGTTGCGGCTGAGGCGTGCCGCCGAAAGCGCATCAATCAGGTGTCAGTTCGGTTACCGGTAATCACCTGGTACGCCAGGCTTTACGGAATATTTCTTTTCAATTGAATCCAGACCTATTCTCCATCCAAAATCTCTCTCAATTTTTTTGACAATTCATTCACTTTAAAGGGCTTCTGAATAAAACCGTTACATCCTCGATCTAGTATCTCAGTTGCCTGACCATTGATGCTGTATCCACTGGAAAGGAGAACCTTGACCTCGGGATTTAATTCCTTCAATCTGTCGTAAGTATCTCCGCCACCCATATCCGGCATGATCATGTCCAGAATCACCGCGTTAATGACATCCCTGTTTTCCGCATATATCTCCACGGCCTCTTTCCCGCTTTCAGCAACCATGACATTGTAACCCAGAATTTCCAGGAGGTCGTTCGCGACTTCCGTTATCATCCTTTCATCGTCCACAAAGAGGATCGTCTCAGACCCTTTGATGGTGCCCTCCCCCCTCTTCTCCTCCTTGACAACCGCTTTTAGAGAAGCAGGCACGTAGATGTTGAAGGTGCTGCCATGGCCCTTTTCACTGTAGACATTGATAAAGCCACCATGATTCTTGATGATGCCGTATGCCGAGGCCAGCCCCAATCCGGTCCCCCGGCTCAGGTCTTTGGTGGTAAAGAACGGGTCGAATATCTTTTGCCGGGTGGTTCTGTCCATTCCGATACCCGTGTCGGTAATCGAGATCTGCACATACCGTCCAGGGGTTACCTGATAGGGTTTAACGTAATTCTCATCAATTGTGACGTTCTGAGTCCTGATATAGAGATCACCGCCGGTCGGCATCGCTTGCCAGGCATTTACAAAAAGATTCAACAGGACCTGTTGAATCTGCACTCGGTCGACCTCCACGGGCCATAGATGATCACCATATTTCTCGCGGATCACAATTTCTTTTTTGGTCCGGCCGAACAGCCGGCTCTCTTTCTTGATGAGATCATTCAAATCCGTTGGTTTCACCTCATATTTCCCTCCCCTGGCAAAACCCAGGAGCTGCTTGGTCAAGTCGGCGGCACTTGCAATATAGCTTTCTATTCCTTTAAGGTGTTCAAAATCCGGGTTGGAGGAATCTTTATCCATGAGCATGATGGAGGCGCGACCCTGGATGGCCATGAGGAGATTGTTGAAATCATGAGCGAGGCCACCTGCCAAGGTCCCAATGGCTTCCATTTTTTGAGATTGACGCAACTGATCCTCCAGTCTTTTTCTTTCTTCCTCAATGCGATTCCGCTCGGTGACATCGTGAACGACAACCACTGTCCCGGCCGACAAATCCTGATGGTCTATCGGTTTTGCTATCAGAACAACATCGCGGAATTCACCATCGCTGCGTTTCAGTCTGCTTTTGACGGATGCAATGCCATCCACAAGTATATTCCCGTACAAATCCTTTCCCACCCGTTCATATTCTTTTTTGCTTTCGTAGAGAAATTCCGTTGTCCTCCCGATAAGACTCTCTTCTGTGTAGCCAAAACTTTCACGCCAGTTTCGGTTTGCACGCCGATACACACGATCTTTCATTAAACAGATTCCCACCGGTACAGCGTCGAAAACGCTCTGAAGATTGGATTCACTCTTTTCCAGCGCCTCCTTCATCTGTTTGCGCTCCGTGATGTCGATGGTGAAGCCGTCATAGAACTTGACGTTCCCTTTTTCGTCACGCACCGCTCGCGTATATATGGACATCCATGAAGTACCATGAACCCTGTTTTTGACATGGATTTCATGGCCCCCTATGGATCCACGTTCTTGAAGAAGCCTTTTAAACTCGTCGCGGTCGCGCGGATCCACATAGAGATCGGCAATATCTGAAACTGCTTGAATAAGCGCTTCCGGATCATCAAAACCAAGCGTACGGGCGAACTCCTGATTGACGCTGATATATCGTCCCGAGGGCGTGGACTGAAACATACCCACAGGTGCACTTTCGAAGATATCACGATATTTCCTTTCACTTTCACGCAATGCTTCCTCAGCCTGCTTGCGATCTGTAATGTCAATTATGACACCTTCGATTTGTCCCTTTTCAGGGAACAATTTTGCACAAATGGACACATCCTTTCTTGTTCCGTCCTTGAGCGTGAACTCAGCCTCGAAATCCGAAACCTTACCATCTTTATTCAACAGCGCCAGCAGTTGGGCCCTTCGTTTGGGAGAATAGAATTCTGCCGTCGTGCAATTTTTGACCAAATCTTCTACGGATTCAAACCCAACGATCTCTGCATTCTTTTGATTGGATGAAATGAATTTTCCATCTTCGACCCTGCTTACCCACATTCCGACCAGGGCATTTTCAAACAGATTTCTATAATGCTTTTCACTTTCCTTTAGTGCTATCTCATTCCTTTTTTGCTGTGTGTAGTCGGTTACGACTTCTATTCCGGCGATCACTTTTCCATCCCGGTCATAGAACGGAAAGGCGGTATTGAGACGCCACATCTCTTCACCGTTCTTATCGTACGATTTCATGATCGCCTTATGGGGCTTTTTATCTCGAATGGTCTTAAGAACCGGACAGTCTGGGCAAACACGCTCCCTGTTCTTGAAGAAACGATAGCATGGTTCAGTAAACATCTCCGGCCGGTCACCGAATATTTCCTTTATGGTTTCATTGGCGTAGATGGTCTTCATTTCCGGCGTAATAATGACGACAGAATCTTTGATGGAGGATAGTATTTGTGCCTGCAGATGAAATTCTCTCTCGTTCCGCTTGTACCTCTCCACCTCCAGTTCCAAATCCCTTATCTTTTTTTTCATTTCCTCATGACTTGGTTCCGCGGTCATCAGAAAATCCTCCGGTGTGATCTTCGGATATACGGTTTGTTTTAGACGGACCCGAACGTTGCGGCTGAGGCGTGCCGTCAGACGTCGCCGCCAGCCGGCCTGTTGGGCATTTTTCCTTCCGGCCTGACCCAAATCCAGGAGATAAGCACCAATGCGCCGAACATGGAGTACGCAACAATGAAGACCCATTGAGGTGCGTCATAATACACCAACCTGCCGACCCAGTGCTCGACGAATGTCCCCGAATACGATTGTCCGCCCGCCGCATGCCGGAGCCTGTTCTCCCAGACTGTCAGCGGGCAGATCCGATCGGCCCATGCCAGAGCGACCACGATCCCTATGGCAAGAACATGGCAGACGCGGAACGTGCGGTTGCGCACCCAGCGCCAATTCCTGAAGTACCCCACAACCACGCAGGCCTCTCCTCCTATGACAAATGCAATGAAGGCGAAATGGACAACCAGAATCGCGTCCGCAATCAGTGCGCCCAAGAAGGTCTACTCCTTTCCCAACGTTGTGCTCTCCGGCCCGTCAAGGCCGCATCGGGAGCAGCAGTATGTTAGCCCATATTTTTAACCATAAGGGTTGCCGATCCAAAAGGGAACTTTATTAACAGATTCAACGGCCATAATTTTCTTTTTTTCAATACTTGAAAGCCGAGACGCTCATAAAGGGTCTTAACTCTTATGTTCGTATCTATGACTTCAAGAGAAATCGTTCGGATTCCTTTTTCCGATGCCGTCCGTTCCAGCAAACCGAACAATTGTGATCCGATACCCTTGCCTCTCATCTCTTGGGCCACGGCGACACCGTCGACATATAACTCATCAGTGCCGGTTGTATGGTGAAGCATCGCCAAACCGCTAATTCTAAGAATGGCGCCAATGATTCCGTATATCCGTATCATCGTTTTTAGTCTTGGATTCACAAATCCACCCTTGTCCGTCTGTATTCCCATGATGCCAGCAAGCGCATCGTCACGGATGGCTACGAGACATTTATCTGTGGCAAGATTGCTGGCTATGGCTTCTTGTGCTCTACCGTCGCTGCCCAAAACAGGCTCAAGCTTTTCTTTGAGCGCGCTGAAATAGAGCTGTGCCGCTGAAGCCCTGAATTCATCGGGTAAGTGGTTCAGATAATCAACCTGCATTGTTTCCTTAAGCCGCGCTCACCGGCTTTTCTAGCCGTGCGCTGAAAACACGTATTTTGAAAACCTTGGTGTGGCAACTTGATGGCATTTTACGTCTCTTTCTTTTCAGTGATGTCCACAACGAATATGTCCGGTCGGCAGTAAATCCTCACAGGAGGGTTTGCCGCCCCGATACCGCCGGCAACGAACAGATGCGTATTCTTCACGACAAAGTGGCCATGATCAAATCGTCTGCCGTATACCGAGGGAACGACCACGGGGCCAATGATGGGAATCCGAATCTGTCCTGCATGGTAGTGCCCGGAGAAGGTGATGTCCGCCGACGATTCAGATATGCGGTAGATGTTGTCCGGTGTGTGGGAAAGGACAATATGGAGACTCCCGCTCCCTTGGGACGTGATGCTTCTCTCCTTCGTACCCCACGGGTAATCATAACCGGTAACAACGAGTCGGCTCTCCCCGGTTCGGAGTGACACCGTTTCATCGGAGAGGAGGCAAAGCCCGGTCTCGGTAATCACCTGCCGGACGGCGTTGGCGTCGGTCCAGTAATCGTGATTGCCAAGAACCGCATAGGTCTTAAGTCTGGCAATGGGCCGAAGGACCTTTTCCAACTTTGGCAGTGCGTCAAGGCTGGCGATGAAATCACCGGTGAAGACGGCAATGTCGGGTTTCGATTGTTCAGCAACGGAAAGGACCTCCTGATAGTACAGAAAGGGCAGTTTAGGGTGGACGTGCAGGTCGGTGAGGTGGACAATCCGAAGTGGCGCACCATGCCACTTTTTATGCGGCAATTGATACCGGTGGACCACCAGATCGGTTGTCGTGATGGGTGCCGCAAGATTGAATGGGTGTGGCGTTGTGTCCACCGGATTTGAACCGGCGCAAGAGCGCCGGATGAACGCCTGGCGTCCTTCGCCGAGCAGAACGAGGCCAAGAACAACCAGGGGCGCATACACCCACGGCGGGCCGGGAAGGAAGACGCCGAGTAAAACGCCGGCACCCATAAGAACGGCAAATGTGGCAAGAATCGCCGGCGGTATGGCCTTGCTGTCCGGTATAAGGACAAGCGCCCGGTTCAGCAACATGAGGAAGACGCAGAACCCTGCTGAGGCGTAGAGTAACGCCGAGCCGATTTGAATGAGGGATAATTTCATTCTCTATTGGTCAACCTGCTGCTCACGGGGGCATATCCATATAAGCCTGATAGAGGGCTGATACGGAAAAATCCGAATTCTTGTATTTAAGATGTGTTCGCAGCCCTAACATGTAAAAGAGCAGAGCTCTATATGCCCGCTCGATAGTCCCATTTCTCAGTTGCTCCTGGAGTTCTTCCATGTCCTTGGTCTTTGTAAAACAAACCGGGTTATCGGTTGATTCAGAACAGCAGCCAATTTGCTCACTCATCAATGGTCCGCAACGCTTGTGCGCCGTTCTAATGTCTATGGACTGGACGGATTTTCCATACAATCCACCGTTGATCGCATGGAAACCTGAAGCAACTCATGCGCCTTCTCAAAACCAACGGGATCCGTGAAAGATAAGGCGAAACCACATCAAGAGACCAGCAATTTGACCGTGCACGCTTATTCGGAAATGCTCCGAGCATACGGCGGAGTTTTGGGTTTTGTCAAGAATGGGATGGAAAAGCTAGGCCCCGGTCTCCTGGATGATGGTTCTCATGAAAGCGGGAGGATCATCTGAGGTCCTGCTGGCGATCAGTTGAGTCAGATATCCAAGATCATGCAATATGCCATTCTTCCCGCTCAAAAAAAATCTTGACATTATTAGTTGCTGTATCTACTATATGCGCAACAACAGTCATCGCTGAAGCAGGAAATTCAACATGGCCCCATTCAAACTTGAAAACGCCATCGGCTATGTCGTCAACCGGACCGCCCTGAGAATGAAGGCGGAACTCCAGAGGGCCTTCCGGTCAAGGGGCCACAACCTGACCCCGGAGCATTGGGCCGTCCTGAATTGCCTCTGGGAGGAGGAGGGCGCCACGCAGACCGAAATCGCCCGGAAGACCGCCAAGGACAAAACCAATCTCACCCGCATCCTGGACGTCATGGAGCGAAACGGATTCATACGGCGCAAGTACCACGAATCCGACCGCAGGAGCTATCGCATCTTTCTGACGAAAAAAGCTTGGAAGATGAAGGACGAGCTCATCGCCATCGCCCAAGAGGTGATGGCCGCCGCAACCCGTGGCATCAGCACCCGTGACGAGCGCGAGATCATTCGACTCATGAATATCATCAACGACAACCTGTCCCCATGAGACGATTTTCATGCGCCTTTTTTTTAATTTTTTAGTTGCTGGGCCAACTTTTGGGATAACATCTAACCGGAGGTGACAAAATGGTCAAGACGACCCTCAAAGAGAAAATTTTTTACGGCCTTATCTGCAGTGAAAACCGCGTCTATAAACACTGGTACACCCGGTTCCTGCTCGCCGGGATGGACCTTGAGAGGACCCGGCGGGTCGTGGGCCGCGTCCGCAGATGGGAAAGCTGGTGTTCCGAGTGGTACGATGAAGGGTGTAGGATGGAACGTATGGCCCAGGAGGCATTGGACCAGGGGAACAGGGCTTGTGCAAGGAGGTGGTTCCACGAATCAGCGGCATGCTTCCACGTGGGCCAGCACTTCTTCTACTTTGATGACGCGTTGAAGGAAAAATGTCTTGAAAAGATCTGGTCAATCTACCCGAGGGCATTGGCCCTTTACCGGGATGACCTAAGGCCCATCCGGGTAGACATCCCCTTCAGGGACGTTCGGATTCCCGGCTACCTGCGCCTTCAGCCCAAACCGGGCCAGTCCCTGGTGGTCCAGATCAACGGACTCGACAACCTGAAGGAGTGCGAGCAGCACGCCATCGGGCAGCTGCTGCGCCGTGCCGGGTTCAACACCATCGCCTTCGACGGCCCCGGCCAGGGGGAGATGTGGAAATCCATGAAGATGATCCCCGACTACCACAGGTCGGTCAGCGCGGTGATTGACTGGATCGGAGAAAATTACGACCAACACATCGACATGGACCGGATCGGTGCCATCGGCTTCAGCATGGGAGGATTCTTCGCCCCCCTCGCCGCCGCTTACGACAGGCGGATCACGTGCGCCGCCGGAAACGGGGGTCCGGCGGACCTCAGGTTTCTCCTGCCGGAAAGAAAGGCGAATCCAATACTCCTAAAAGGTTTTCCCCACGCAGCAGGGACGGACAGCCTGGCCCAGGCCGTTAAAAAACTGGACTACGACATCACCAAGGCCCCGCCACTGGACCGCCCCATGCTCATTCACCATTCGGGAAGGGACAGGATTATCCCCGACGGGAGGAGGCATGCGGAGAAGTTCATGGACTGGGCCGCGGGAGAGAAGGAGCTGAAGTTCTATCAGGACGGAGAACACGTCTGCGCCAACTATCTCGATGAAGCGCTGCCCTACGCGGTGGACTGGCTGGGAAAGCACCTTTTTTAGGGGATGAAAAAATGACGGTTCCCCGTCTGATTGGGCAGGCGGCGGAAACCGTCATTCTGAAAGGCTTAAGAATGGGATGGAAAGGCTAGGCCTCGATCTCCTGGATGATGGTTCTCATGAAAGCGGGAAGATCATCGGGAGTCCGGCTGGTGATCAGGTTTCCGTCCACCACTACCTCGGCACCGGTCTCCTTCAGACGGTAATAGGGATACCAGAATTCGTGGTCATTGAATATCTCTTCGATGAAAATGATGATCTTCTTACCTTTCAGCGTCTTTGATGCTAGCGGGTTTAACTGCACTGGCGCAAGAAAAAACGGACAAAAAAAGGTCCTAATTCCCCCACACCTCCTGGTTGATTTTGGCGATCCTTCGTAAGGGTCGCATTCC
>JANQDY010000252.1 GCA_028278625.1 Thermodesulfobacteriota bacterium | reverse complement strand
TATTGTCTCTTATGAATGGGATTCATCAAAGGGGAGAGGTTTTCCAGGGTGTTGAATGGACAAAAAATTGTGCACGTGCACAATTTTTTGTGCATTCCGGAAGGGTCAAATCGGCACGAAAAAGGTGAATATCTCGATTTTTAGGGAATTTCGGTCACGCTTCGATTTCAAGTTCCTTCATTTTACCCAAAAGCGTATTTCTGTGGACCCCTAAGATTTCAGCAGCTTCTTTTCGGCTTCCCCCGACGCGTTCAATGATTTTTTCAACATACTTTTTTTCAAATTCCCGAACGGCGTCTTTCAGCTTCATGGGTCTGATGGTATCATAAACGGCGTTCGCGGATGAGATGTCGTCAACATCAATCACCTCTTTTCGAGTAATGGTGGCGAACCGCTCAACAAAGTTCTCCAGCTCTCTCACATTTCCTGGCCAATCGTACATCATAAGCGAATTCAACGCTTTTTCGGAGAACCCCTTAAGCTCTTTCCCCGTTCTTTTGGAATGCAATTCCAGAAAATGGTTCAGTAGAGGGGGGATGTCGCCCTTTCTTTCTCTCAAAGGGGGAAGGTTGACGGGGAATACGTTCAACCGGTAAAAGAGATCCTCACGAAAACCTCCTTGGGAAATAAGGCTGGGAAGGTCTTTGTTGGAAGCGGCCACAAAACGGACATCCACCTTTATGAGTCTCGGGTTCCCCAGCCTTTCGAATTCTTTTTCCTGAATGACCCTCAGAAGCTTCCCTTGCATGGAAAGGTCAAGGGTATCCACATCGTCCAGAAAGACGGTTCCCTTGTCAGCCAGCTCCAGTTTTCCCACCGTGGTACGATTTGCTCCGGTAAAGGCACCTTTCGAATGCCCGAAAACCTCGCTCTCCATGAGCGTTGACGGAATTGCCGCGCAATTGACCACCACAAAGGGACGACTTTTTCGAGGGCTGAGATTGTGTATGGCACGCGCCACCAGTTCTTTTCCGGTGCCGCTTTCACCCTGGATGAGAACCGCGCCATCGCTTTCCCCAATGGTCGATATAAGGTGAAACAGATTGGTCATTTTTTCATTGTTTCCTACCATTTTTTCAAAGGGTTTTACTCTTTTCAATTCACTTCTCAAATATGTGACTTCCCGAACAAGACGACCTTTTTCCAGGGCACGGGAGATAATGGTTAAGACATCATCAACCACAAAGGGCTTGATAACATATTCATAAGCGCCCAATTTGATCGCTCTGACGGCAGTTTGTATCTCTTTAACCGCCGTAACCATGATGATTTCGGTATCTGGTTCAATTTCCTTGATTTTTTTCAGAAGTGAGATACCGTTGGTATCGGGAAGCCGTATATCCATGAGGATCAAATCGATACGATTTTTCCCGAAAACCTCCATGGTCTCTTCGCCGTTGGCCGCCAAAAGAACGTTGTAGTCATCCTTCAACACCATATTGAAAGACTGTCTAACACCATTTTCATCATCTACTACCAGAATGGTCGATTTCTCGTTCATGAAGCGCCTCGATTTGCTCTGCGTTCTCAGTAAGTGAAGCGAGGAGAAAGAGCGTCCCCGATACTTTGGTGAACCTATAGAATTTTTCAGAGGAATGTACAATAGATTTTCCCTTTACGCCAAGAAAGAATTTCATTCACCCTCCCCTTCTCCTCACAAAACCGACGCCATCAGAGATCGCTTAAAAAACTGTGGGAAAATTGGCATGATTTTTGTACAAATGGGCCATATTCTGGTGATATGATTTTATTATTGAGAACTGAAACGGAGGCTTTATCATGAAGAAGGATCTGAGTCGTTTTTTGCAGTCTAGATTTAACATGTTTCTCTACACCATGTTCGGCTGGCACGTCACGAGAGTATTGGTCTTCTGCTTTGGTGCCCTTTACTATTTCTTACACAGAAATGAAAAAGAGCGCATTACGCTTGCCGTATTGGAAGGCGTTGGTCCGGAAAGGAGAAAGGGCGATATCCCGAAAGTGATTAAACGGGTTTTCAAGGGCATCTACAGCCACTATTATGAAAAGCTTTTCATCGCTTACGAAAAGCCGGAAAAGGCAATCCGGTTTTTGAACAAGCACATCAGCGACGATGATTTGTTCAAGCTGCGCCTGGCCCTAAAAAAAGGAACCGGCGTTCTCCTTGTGACGGGCCACTATGGTGCCATTGAATTCATACCAACCCTTTTGGCTGCAAAAGGGTTTGACGTCAGCATGATTGCAAAATTCAAGACACCGCAACTAAAACGGAAAGTCTACGCCCAAGCCAAACGATACGGCATAAGACTCATCGATGGCACAAAGGAAGGGGGCATCCTGAAATCCGCTGGGAGGGAATTGCGTGAAAACAGGGTCCTGATCACCCAGTGTGACGAAATTGAAGAGTGGCGGCCATCTCCCAAGCAAACCCTCTCATTCTTGGGAAGATTGACCGGTCTTGACAGAACCATTAACGTGATTCAGAAAAGAACCGGAGCCCAAGTGGTTTTCAGTGTCATCCACCGGCATCATTTGAGCAAGTATGAACTCAGAGTAGTAGATGTGGCCCAAATGAAATCTCAGTTAAATCGTTCCAATGATATTTCAACGGGGGAAGCGCTTTTGAAATTCCTCGAAAGATCCATTTACACAAATCCGGAGCAGTGGTATCAGTGGAAGAAATATTTTTCCATTGGCGATAAGGAAGATGAAATTATGATCGGAACGGAATCGGGAATGCGTCGTCCTTCCATTCTCTATCCGTTTTTCGGAAAGGCGCCACGTACGATTTTTGAACAGTCCCCATTGGCATGGAAAAGCAAACAAGCTGCATGAATATCAAACCGATTTTTGAGTACCTGAAAGCGAATCACGTGCAGAACCTGCATGGGCTTGTGGGAAATCTCCATCCCGAAATCGACGTCCTTGATGATCCCATCGATTTTCTGTGCGATTCAAACAATTGGGTTTCAACGGAAGTGGTGGTCAGCCTTTTCGAAAGGGCTAAACGGAAACTCAACGACCATAACGCCGCATACCATATTGGAAGATTCGCGGTGGAAAAGGTCTCATTGGGCTATATCCAGAAGATCTTTGTAAAGGCTTTCTGGTCCTCAAAAACCGGGTTCAAACACGTCCAGAAAATCAACGACAAATTCAATCGAAGCAAACGGGTGGAACTGACGAGTTTCGATCGCGGAAAAGCCGTCATCCGTCTTCACTGGGATTCAGCCATGGTGCTGTCAAAAGACATTTGCTTATATAACCAGGCCATCTATACATTCATGCCCACGATCTGGCTGGGCATGCCCATAAGATTGAAAGAAGTCTGTTGCCATTTCCAGGGAGATCCCTACTGCGAATACCATATCATTCTCCCCTTTCAAAACAGGATCAGGGAGTACGTTTCCAGGTTTTTTTCCTCCAGAACCATGCTCAAAGACATTATCGCGGAACAGGAAAAGGACAAGGAACTCATTGAACAGAAATACGAGGAAGTCTACCGTCTCAATGTGGAACTTAACCAGAAAATCAAGCAGTTGGTGGCCATTCAGGATACGGGAAAAGCGATCCTTTCCATCCTGGATCTCCCACAGTTGCTGACGCTCATCCTGAACATCCTTTCAAAGGTGTGCAGACTTGAACGCGCCCTGATCATGCTTGTCACCGAAGACGGAGATCATCTTGAATACATTCACAGCATTGGGTTTGAAGGGAGCGTCCCCGAGGAGGTGAAAAACTACAAAGTCCCCATGAATCGCGTCAGCAACATCATCGCCCGGGTGGCCAATACCGGAAAATCGGAATATGTTCCACAGGTGAAAGATTCAAAACTGAGACGGGGAAACATCATATTGAATCTGGGCAAACCGACTTCAGTATATGTGGTTCCTCTGATCACCCGATCAAAGGTCATCGGCGTCATCGCGACGGATGCGGCCGACGGAACCGGTGTGCCCAAGGAGGTACGAGACACCATGGAAATTTTCTCGTCCCAGATCGCCATTGCCCTTGAAAACGCCAAGCTCTACAGCAGGTTGAATCAGCAGATGGCCGAACTGAAAAGATCCCATGCCCTATTGAGCCGCGCGGAAAAATTCTCTTTTCTGGGCAATCTGGCGGCGCGCCTGGCCCACGAAATCAAAAATCCCATGACAGCCATCGGCACCTTTCTTCAAATGCTGCCCCATAAATACGACGACAAGGAGTTCAGGGAAGAATTTCATAAGCTCGCACTCGAAGAAACGGCTCGGGTGAACAATCTGATCACTGAGTTGCTCGACCTTGTTAAAACTAGGAAATCCCGTTTTGAGTTCAATGATATTCACGGTCTGATGGACAAAATGGTGCTCCTCATTTCACCGGAAAGCAATGCAAAAAACATTGAAGTGGCAAGACAATATGGCCCGGACATCGGGCTGGCATGGATGGACAGAGAAAAAATGAAAGAGGTGATTCTGAACTTGCTCTCCAATGCGGTGGAATTCACCCCTGAAAGGGGCAGGATCGTAATCTCAACGAAACTGGTCGCAAGGGCCGGCGGCACGGAGAGCATTCAAATAGAGATCAAAGACAACGGCGTCGGTATTCCCGAATCCAGACTGGACAAGATTTTTGACCCCTATTTCACCACAAAACACAAAAGCAGACTTCACAAAGGTACGGGATTGGGACTCTTTGTCGCCCATAAAAACATGCAGGACCACGGCGGAAGCGTGGAAGTGAAAAGCAAAGAGGAAGTGGGCACCTCTTTTTTCCTGACTTTGCCAACCAAACCCGCGGATGTCCCAAAAAGCGTTGAGGACCAAATATATGCGAATCAAAAAATTGAATCTTTATCATCTGGCATTGCCCTTTAGCGGTGAATTCTCTCTATCCATAAGGAAAGGGCTCATGTCCCAAACCGTTATTCTGGAACTGGTGGGGGAAAATCCATCCATCCGGGGTTATGGAGAGGGTATCCCGATCGCGTCAGTCACCGGCGAAACCCCTGAAAGTGTCATAAGGGATGTTTTGCACTTCACAGCCGACCCTTTATTTCCATGGGAACTCGGTGACATATCACGGATCTGGGATTTTGTGGATATCTTTCCCGGCAAAAAACACCACAATGCCGCCATCTGCGCATTGGAAATGGCGCTACTGGATATGCTGGGGAAAGTGGAGAGGAAATCCGTGGTCGAGTATTTCCCCAGGACGCATCTGACGGATGTGGTGCATTATGGAGCCCCGGTTCCCCTGGGTGACCGGAATCGGATTTCAATGTTCTGTGGCTGGATAAAGGCACTGGGCATCAAGCGGGTGAGAGTAAAGATGGGGAGCAACCATGATCAGAACCGGCGCACACTTGAAACGGTGGTATCGGGATTGGGAAACGGCTGTGAGTTGCGAATCGACCCGAACGGAATATGGGATCGCCAACTCGCGTTTAAGCATCTACCGATAATCATAGAACACGGTGTGGACATTGTGGAGGAACCACTCAAAAGAGATGCTCCGGGTTTTCGTGAGTTTGCGGATGCGCTCTTTGAAAAGGGAATCACACTGATGGCATGCGAATCCGCGCCCACCCTCATGGACGTGGAGCACATCATGGAAGAGGGCTTTTACCAAATGATCAACATCAAACTCTGCAGGAGCGGCGGATACCGCAGGGCCTTTCAGATGATCGACGCCATTCGGAAGAGTCCCCTTTCCTTTCAAATCGGATGCACCCTTGGAGAATCCGGAATACTCTCCGCGGCCGGCAGGGCCTTGTGTTTGCTGTCAAAGGACGCGGTAAATTTCGATGGCTCCTATGACCGCTTTCTGTTAAAGGAAAACACCACCACGGAAAATGTGAGTTTCGGCCCTGAAGGGAGAGCCGGACCCCTTGGGGGATATGGGCTTGGGGTCCATGTGAATGAAAGAAACCTGAAGGAGCTGGCCGTATCTTCAATCATTACAGCAAAAGCGCCCTGATATCTGCGATCAGTGCCATTACCCGGGAAAGACAAAATGACCAAAGAAATAGATTATGGAGAGTGGAAATCAGCACATGCATCGATGCTTAACAACTTCACCAACAAAGAAATATTCTTTCTCTTTTCAGCGGGGAAAGACTCCTCATTGGCCATGTATTTGATGTTGAAAGCTGGAGAGGAATTCGGTTTCAGTTTTCAGTCCCACGTGGGCGCATATCCGGTACATCGGTACGACCGGGAAGAGAATGAGCGGATTTCATCCTACTGGGAAGCAAGGGGCATTCGTCCGGTTTGGCACACGCCGAAGGAATCGGATGAGATCCTTGAAACCGAGGAAAAACCATGTCTTAAATGCCAGTCCGTTCGAAAAAAAATGCTGCGGGGTTTCATGTCAGAGAATGTGAAAGCCTGGGACAATGTTGTCATCATCACCAGTTACAGCCTTTGGGATCTGGTGAGCTATGTAATTGAGATGACGTTGACGCGCTTTTTGGGGGAAGTCAATGAAGACCAGCAAAAGGCAAATGAGGTGCGAAGGATGGAAACCATGCAACGTTTCCAGACGCTTCTCAAGATGAAAGAAGGCTACACTGTTTTCAGGCCGTTGGTACGGTATAACGGGATCGACATTGAACATACGGTTGGTAAAATTGGCATTCCAACACTTAAAACCCCTTGCAGGTTTGGGGATCAACGGCCGAAGCGACTGCTTGAAAAATACTACAAAAACGTGGGAAACGGTTTCGACTACGATCAACTTTTTGAATACACCCAAAAATCCCATTTATTTCCCAATGATTCAACATGGTCTGATATGGGGCGGGATGAATACCTGGGCAAGTATTTCTAAAAGATCTTCTCTCCCGTATTTCAAATGGGGGCCCGCAGAATCCCCATACCAATTGATTGACAGCAAAGACCGTCTTTCCTATAATGTCGCGCAAAAAACAAAGGCGCCTGTTCAGGGGACAAGGACCCGTAACAGGCTCTATGGTGCGTTAATTCTGTGCATTGGGAGGAAAAGATAATGACAACGGTGAAGACTCTTTTGATAGCCATCGTGATCTTGTGTCTGGCAGGCTTTGCTGGGTGCTGTTCCACGCCTGGCAGCGGGGGCAAAACAGAGGTTCAAGTCAAGAGCACGGGCAACCAAGCCACCACCGGTCAGCAGTTGATTGACCTTAAAAAGGCATTGGACAAAGGAGCCATCACCCAAGAAGAGTATGACAAAAAGCGGCAGGAGATACTGGACAAAGAAGAATAGTCTCATCTCACAAACTCCCAATTATTGGGATGCCTGTCCGGTAGACCTGCTTCTTAAAGCAGCCACTTCCTCCTTTGAGTGAGCCCCATCACCACCACATATTGGGAGATATGAAAGAAGTCCATTTTAGCGCATCTCCAGAGGATATCCGCCATGGATTTCACACGCCGTCGTTTTTTTATCAAGAATTCACTTCTTCTTGGAAGCTCGCTGGTTTTCCCCTCCCTGGCCCTGCAGAGCTGTTCATCGGAAACACCGGTACCGATATTCGTTGAACCGATCGGTGTTGCCAAAGGCATTCATCCGGGTCGGGTGGTCTGGGTATGGGACGATTCCGCAACAAATTGGGATGGCTACGATTCTCTAGAACATTGGTGGCAGGATGATTGTACCGATCTCAACCAGGTCAGGGAAATGATTTCCAAAGCGATTCAAGAGGTTGCGGGTGAAGCCACCGATTCTTCCGCATGGAATGCAATTTTTAGCCCTACAACGTGACTTATAAAATTTTTCCTTGCAATATTCACATGAAATCGCCATACTACGAAAAATACCTTAAATGTAGGAGGCGAGCCAT
>JANQDY010000120.1 GCA_028278625.1 Thermodesulfobacteriota bacterium | reverse complement strand
AACTCCCAAAGGCTGTGTGGATCAATAAGCCCGAAAGCCAGAACATGGGAGTTTAATTTTTTCAAACGGGTGTCTCATTTCCATTGACATATTCCGATCTACAAACCTGTCTCGTGGATAAAGGTCGACAGCGATATCGACTATGACAAACTCAACGCGCTTTGTGTAGAGGCGTGGAATAAGCTCGAGCTTCCGCGGATTCTTCTCGAGCTTTGCGAGAACGATGCGC
Organism: Thermodesulfobacteriota bacterium; assembly: GCA_028278625.1. The sequence continues at coordinate 8,411 of JANQDY010000120.1, read as the reverse complement.
CCAAAACCACGTATGTCGTAGGCATGCGGGCGGTCGAGAGCGCGGCCGCGAAGCTGGCGCGTCCGGTCAGGATAGAGAAGGCGGCGCTCCTTAAGATAGGCAAGAAAATTGCCGCGCACACCGGCGCGTCGAGGGTGGCGTACGATATCAGCATTAAGCCGCCTGCAACGATCGAATTCGAGTAGCTGTCCTTGGTGCAACCCAAGAGAAGTAGCAACAGTATCTGGCAATCGGGTGGCCGATGCCTTTGTCCCCAGCCCCACAACACCTGGCAAGCAGGTCCCGTGGCGGGGCAAAGTTCAGCCCCGGAATCTTGAATGCTAATAAAAAGAACCTTTTCCTGATCCGAGATAGCCGTGTCCTGGTGACGTTTAAGACTCCTGCCGGATGCAAGGTTGTTTCCGGAGAATGGCTCTGCCCGTATACCGGAAACACGTATACCGCGGCATCGGACACCGACATTACCCGGGACCACTCGGCCCAGGTCCGTGACGCTGTGCAAGGACAGTTTCCCATGGCGGTGATCCTGTCGTGCGTTGATTCCAGGATTCCCGTTGAGGATGTTTTCGACTGCGGGATCGGTGACGTCTTTGTAGCGCGCGTCGCAAGGAACTTCGAAAGCACCGATATCCTGGGAAGTATGGAGTTCGCCACCAAGGTTTCCGGAGCAAAGCTCATGCTGGTCATGGGGCACGAAGATTGCGGCGCTGTAAAGGCGGGAATCGATGGGGCGAAGCTTGGTAGCATCACCGGGATGCTCCAGAACATCAAGCCGGCGGTAGAAGATGGCGGTGTGACCGATCATGCCAACCATCTCACAATGGTGTGTTTGCTCAATGATTCCCGTGAACTCTGATTTGTCCTTTTTATCTTTAAAATCAATGAATTTCAGTTTGATCACTTCCTTCTGAAGCTTCTCTTTCACTTCAATGTCTCCAAAATGAAAAGGCGCGTATTTGATGAAATACGCGCCCTGAGAGGGATTGATGAGATCTTTCCTGGTTATAATACTCAAGCCAGCGTTTCAAGCCTTTTCGAAGATCCATGCCACTATCAAAGGTCTTCAGGTATCCCGGCTTTTTTTTGCATGGCAGTTTGCAGGTAAGTGGTCAGGTTGACATCACGGTTGGTGATTTTGAACTTTCGGCGGATGTGCTCCCGGTGCCGTTTGATTGTAGCGGTGGAAACGCCCCGCATTCGAGCAATTTCCTTCGTCTGCAAGCCGTTGCGAATCAAGTTACAGATATTCACTTCCGTGGGGGTCAGGGAGAGGCAATTTTCTGACAGATTGTTGACGAACGGGGATACGATTTCTTCCAGGTTAGCCTTGAGCACCTCCACGTACTTCCACTTGCTTTGGGGCAGGTCCAGAGCAAGGGCATGCAACAGTGGCATGATAACTCTTTCGATATTGGTTTTTACGTCCCTGTAGATTCCCTGTTTTTCCTCCTCGATTCTTGCCAAAACCGCCCGAAGCGCGGAGTTGGCCTCTTTCAACGCTTTTCGTTCCAGCATCAACTGCTGGTTGGTTTCCTGCAATTCAATCTCTGCTGAAATCCGCATGGAAGTTCCGCCGATACGTTCCGCCAAAGCGTCCAGTAAGGCCCTTTCCTCGTGAAGAAAAGGGCCTTCATCCTCAGGCGGACGTTCCTCCAGATAAAAAATTTCCACCTCGCCCACCGGTTCGTTGTACATGAGAATCCGAGCCGACTGCCGCCATCGGGACACCGTGAAATCTTTACTCCTGTAGGTTTCTCCTTTGAAAACGATCCTGGCGCATGCGATTTCAGGATACTGCCATGAATAGGGCAAGATATTCACCAGCTCCCGCAACAGGTTTTCAACGGAATCCGAATGAAGCTCCGCCAACCTGGCAATACCGTAGAGGCAGTTCAACTCCTTGATCCGTTCCCGAAGAGCCTTCATAAGTTTTAACGGATCGGTTTCATTGTTGAAGGGGATGCGCCACAAACGGAAAAGCTCTCGATTTTGATCTGTGAAATCTTCGCCGGGGTGCATCAATGAAAAGGATTTTGATCGGTTCATGGATTTCCTCTTATCGGTCGGGCAATAGGTATTAAATAGGTATTATATAGGTCCTTGTAAGGCCTATATTAAATAGGTATTAATGGTGTACTTTTATTGTCTTTACGGAAGGTATCCTGACCAATATCCTGCGCCCTGTCAACTAAAAAAGCCAATCAAAGGGAGGGCTATATGTCGGAATCGAAACTTGCGGAAATCCTGGAGGGGCGCAAGAGTCAACCCCATCAGCTCATTGAAGTGCTTCAAGATGTTCAAGCTCAGGAGGGATACATTTCTCCATCATCCATGCGGCAAATATCCAAAGCGCTGGGAGTGCCCCTTACGGAGGTCTATGCCGTTGCCTCCTTCTACAAGGCCTTTTCGTTGAAACCCCGTGGCAAAAACGTGCTCACCGTTTGCACGGGAACGGCGTGCCATGTACGAGGCGCTAAAATGGTTCTCAATCAGGCTACGGGCCAATTGGGCGTTGCCCCCAATGAAATGACTCCGGACGGTCTCTTCACCATCGAGCAGGTGAATTGTCTGGGTGCCTGCGCCTTGGGACCCGTTGTGACGGAAAACGGTTCGTCCTATCACCATATGAATGCCGGAAAAGTACGTAAGCTCATCCATAAACTCAGCCATTCATCGACGGAGGGGGATTTGCATGAACAAAATCAACACCATCAATGATCTGGAAACCCTTCGACGGAAACTGCAAAACTTTCGGAAAAGCTATCGAAAAACCCTGATCCTGTGCGGCGGCACGGGATGTCAGACCTCACGCGCCAGGGATGTGATTGACCGCATCCAGTCGGAACTGGTGAAACAGGGATTTGCAACGGATACCCTGGTACGCGCCACAGGATGCCACGGCTTTTGTGAACAGGGTCCCATTCTCGTGGTGGAACCCGAAAACACCTTCTACTGCCATGTATCTCCGGAGGATGCCGAGGAAATCGTCCGGGAAACCGTTGGCAAGGACCAGATGATCGAACGACTCCTTTATACGGATCCGGTTTCAGGGAAAATCATTCAGAGGGAATCAGATATCCCCTTCTACCAGGCTCAGGACCGGCAGTTATTGGCTCAAAACCGCCGTTTGGATCCCTTAAGCATCGAAGATTACATTGCCATCGGCGGTTATTCGAGCATCACAAAAGTGCTGTCTGGCATTTCTCCTGAAGCGGTAATCGAGGAAATCAAAGACTCCGGATTGAGAGGCCGAGGCGGCGCAGGATTTCCCACGGGCCGCAAATGGGCCCAATGCAGTGGAGCACCCGGAGATGAAAAATATGTGATCTGCAACGCCGATGAAGGGGATCCCGGTGCCTATATGGACCGTAGTGTGTTGGAGGGGAACCCCCATCTGGTGCTTGAAGGGATGATGATCGGTGCCTGGGCGGTGGGCGCCTGGAAAGGCTATGTATATGTGCGGAATGAATATCCCCTGGCGGTTAAGCACATTCGCAAGGCCATTGAGCAGGCCAGGGAAATAGGGATTCTGGGAGAGAATATCTTTGGAACAGTGTTTTCCTTTGACGTTGAAACGGCCCGGGGCGGCGGCGCTTTTGTCTGCGGTGAGTCAACGGCCCTGATGGCCTCCCTGGAAGGAAAGGTGGGAGAACCCCACCCCAAGGACGTCCATTCCGTAACGGACGGGCTTTGGCACAAGCCTACGGTTTTAAACAACGTGGAAACCTGGGCCAATGTGCCGTCCATAATGCAAAGCGGAGCCGAATGGTTTGCCGGCAAAGGGACCCGGAACAGCAAGGGCACCAAGATTCTGGCGCTGACGGGTCACATCAAAAACACCGGTTTGGTGGAAGTCCCCATGGGGACGACCCTTGAAAAAGTGGTGTTCGATATCGGCGGAGGACCGTCAGGCAAAGAGGTGCGCGCCGTTCAGACCGGAGGACCCTCCGGTGGATGCTTGCCCCTTGACAAACTTTATCTGCCTCTGGATTTCGAGGCCCTTGACGAAGCGGGATCCATGGTGGGTTCCGGCGGCATCGTGGTGATGGATGAAGACACTTGCATGGTGGATGTTGCCAAGTATTTCTTGACGTTTCTTCAAGATGAGTCCTGTGGAAAATGCGTGCCCTGTCGCCTGGGAATCGATCGAATGCTGGAAATCGTAACGAATATTACGGAGGGCCGCGGTAAGCCCGAGGACATCGATCTCCTGGAAGATCTGGCCTGGACCGTCAGTGAAGCATCCCTGTGCGCATTGGGAAAGACAGCGGCCAATCCGGTGCTTTCCACCCTGCGCTATTTTCGGGATGAATATGACGCCCACATCCATGAACACAAATGTCCCGCCGGAGTTTGCCAAGCCCTGATCACTTATTGGATCAACCCGGAAAAATGTACGGGCTGCGGCGTCTGCATGAAGGAATGCCCTCACGAAGCGGTCAGGGGCGAAAAAAAACAGCCCCATGAAATTGACCTGGTCTTGTGTGAAAAATGTGGCATCTGCAAAAGCAGCTGCAAATTCGACGCAATTGAAGTTCGCTAAGAGAGGTGAGCAATGACTCAGTATGTGAATATCGATATCGACGGAATGTCCATTGAGGTCCCCAAGGGGATCAGCGTTTTGGATGCCGCACTCGATTCCGGCATCTGCATTCCCCACCTGTGCCGGGTACCCTATGTGGAGGACATCGGCGCCTGCCGGCTCTGTATCGTTGAGCATGTTATAAACGGCCGTTCTAAAATAACCACCTCCTGTACGCTTCGGGTAAAGGAGGGCATGGTGATCCGAAGTAATACGGACAAAATCATAAAACTGCGTCGCAACATCGCGGAACTGCTGGTTGCGGAAGCGCCCAATTCCCGTGCGGTTCAAGACATCGCCAAACGGTGCGGAGTTCGGGACGTACGGTATCAATTCCACAACAGCACCTGCATTCTGTGCGGGCGTTGTGTCCGCGTCTGTCCCGGAACCTTGGGGGTCAGGCCCCTCACTTTTGTGGGGCGGGGCAAAGACCGCCACGTAGAAATACCCTTCAACCTGAAAACCGAACTCTGCAATGAATGTGGCCGATGCATCGATCTGTGCCCCATGACCATGGTTCCTTGTGATGGTCCCATGAAAACAGGGGATGAATACCTTTGCAGCAAATGCGAAGCCAAAATGGATTTTATTGAAGAGACTCCGGGCGTTTGCGTTTGGTGCGATTTCGGAGAAGGATTTCAATGCCAGCGCTATGACCTGGGAACCCGGGGCAGAGCACGGGCATAAAATTACGCAAAGAAGAAATGATTGAGTGGAGGATGGGAGCGGTCGCGTAAAGTCCTGTTTCCCATTCCTGCTCACGTAATATGACTGGGGCGGCGACCTCTAAATATATCTGATACATCAGGTGGAAGCGGGTGGCTAGATGAGCCACATTTCCAGATTATGGCTCAAACTGATTTTTGCGTCTCATGAAGCCATCCCACAATTTTGTCGGAATGCATATCTAAAACGATTTCTCCCAGCCGGATACCTGTGATATCCTCATCGGGAAGCACCAGACCGGGGGTTGGAAGATGCATGAACCTGGCGGTTTTCTGGATGACACAAGACTTGTGGTTACGTCAACATCTACCCACAGCAACGTTTTTTCGGAATGACATTTGAGCCTGGCCATTCTTCAGGTTTTCTCTCGTCATTTTAAATAATAGAGAACCTTAAAATTGATGCGGACGATGAGACTCGAACTCGCGACCTCCGGCGTGACAGATCCGTGCTCCATTCTTTTTAGCCCAGCATCGAGGTAAAATGCCATGAGAACCACTATTTCCCCAATTCTTCTTTAATGGCAAGGCCGATCTTATCCAGCGTGTAAGGTTTTTGAACGTAGGCGCCGGCACCCAGGCTTTGGGCAATCCTCACATCTTTGGTAGGTGAATAGCCGCTGGCGATGATTGCCTTTTGGTTCGGATGAATTTCTTTTATCTTCTCATAAGTCTCACGACCATTGATCCCTTTGGGCATGATCATATCGAGGACCACCACATCCACCGAATGCTCTTTTAGATAGTTGATAGCCTCCTCGCCGCTTGAAACGGCTTCGGGTCTGAAACCAAGTTTGGTCAGCAACCAACACGCAATCTCTCGTTGTGTCTCTTCATCGTCAACCACCAAAATCTTCTCCCCGCTTCCTCGGTAATGTTCAGGGGGAATTTCTTTTTCTTCAGCCGCTGTCTGCTGTCTGGTCGCCGGAAAGAAAAGATCAAATACGCTGCCTTTTTCACTGCTTTTTACGTTTAGATATCCATCATGGTCTTGAACTGTATTCCATACGACTACGAGCCCTAACCCTGTACCACTTCTACCCATATTCTTCTTCGTGTAAAAGGGCTCGAAAATATGCTCAAGGTCCTTTGGGGGGATTCCGGGTCCGTCATCCGCTACGGTGAGCACCACGTATTCGCCTTGTTCTATATCCTCATATTCTTTCAATGGCTCATCCAGATAGCGGTTCGTGGTAGATATGGCGACCGTACCCGTGACCTCGATAGATTCCGCAGCGTTGACGACAAGGTTCATCAGACTCTTCTTGATGTGCGAGGGGGACGCAACAATATTCAGAAGATCAGGATCAAGCTTGGTTTTGAACCTGACCGTTGGTTCCGTCCGTGTCAGATTACCGTGCTCCGCAGAAGCCAAATATTCTTCAGTAATGGTGTTTAGGTTCAAGACCTCTTTCTTGCTGACCACGCCCCTGGCTACTGTCAGAAGATCCGTTACAACGGCTGCGGCTCTTTCCCCGGATTTCCTGATGGTTTCCAACGGCGCCCTGAGTCGGCTGTCTTCGGGAAGATCCATGAGGATCAGATCGGGGTAGCTTACAATCCCGGACAGAATATTATTGAGATCATGAGCAACTCCTCCTGCCATGAGGCCAAATGTCTCCATCTTCTGCGCTCGTTTGAGTTGTCCTTCAAGCCGCATTTTCTCTGTAACGTCTCTGATCACTCCTTGAGTTCCTACCAGAACTCCGTCTTTTAAAACGAGGGATGCGCTAAGTTCTACATGGGCATGACCACCGTCTTTTTTGATAACCTCCATGGGAATAATTTCAACATCCTTTCCCTGAAGTTTTTTCGAAAACGCCTGTGTGACCCTGGCCATTTCAGAAGGGGCCAAATAGGTCAGAAAATGTTTGCTGATCATTTCTTCAGGTCTATGCCCGAAGATCTTTTCCGATGCCGAAGAGACATAGGTGATATGGCCCTCAGTATCGGTGGAGAAGACCATGTCGAAATTGCCATCAGCGAGTTCTCTATATTTCTCTTCGCTCTCGCGAAGCGACTTCTCGGTACGCTTTAGCTCGGTGATGTCAATGGCAATCTCGAATCGCACATCTCTGCCATCGGGCCATTTGATCACTTTGTCAGTAACCAAATAGTATCTATCAAGAACTCTATTGTGATACTCCCAGGTGTAGGCCGATCCTTTACGCTGCAGAATAATTTCGTTAGTGCAAAATTCACAGGGGCGATCCAAGCTTTGAAACTTGTCGTAACAAAGACCACCCACGGGGTCTCGACCCAATTGTCTAATGAGATGCCGGTTGGCGAACAGGACCTTGTAACTCTGAAGATCGGTGACATAAATCACCTGGTCAAGGCTGTCAAAGAGTGCGAACAGTTGCTCGCGCTCAGTGTATAGGGCTTTCTCCGCCCGCTCGCGTTCGTTGACGTTAACAATAATTCGTGCAAAAAGAGAAAGAAGTTCTTCTTCTTTATTAGAATAAGTATGATGCTCCTTCACAGAATCAAAACCAACAAAACCGATGCATTCTTGCGCTTTTATTATTGGAATTGCAATAAGACTTAAGATCCCTTGGGGTTCTATAATTTGTCTGACCCCATCCTCTACTGGTAAAGCAAAGACATCTGAAATATTTATCGTCTTGGCTCGTTTGTGGAATTCTACCCACTGCGGAATTGACTGAAGGGGCACTTTCTGCAATTTCTCCATTTGAGGGAGGATGTCGTCTTCACACCATTCAAAAGTATTCCTGCAAATACCTTCGTCCCAGTCATATTCAAATATATAAGCTCTATCAGCATTCACGAATTTGCCAAGCTCTTCTAATGACTGATTAATAGCGATTTCAACTTCTGTCAGGTGAACATCGATGAATTTAAAGGCCAGGCTCAAAAGCATTTTGTAAACTTCAGATTGATGGAGAAATTTTGCTTCGGCCTTCTCGCGTTCAGATTCCGAGCCCTCTAGTTCTCGAACCCTTTGTTCCAATTCTTCATAGGTAGGTTTTTCTAGCATAATTAATGCCTAATGCGGGCTACGCCCGCAACCCAAGATATTGAAATGACATAGAGCCACCACTCTTGTAATTTGGATGCAAAACGAATGAGATTCCAAAGACGCA